>JAFRLP010000577.1 GCA_017431185.1 Victivallales bacterium
ATGCTGGTGGTGACCACGTCGCCCAGCGTAAAGGCACGCGCGGCGATGTCATAGTCCGCCCCCTTGTGGTTTTTTGCCCACTCGTTGATGCCGACCGCCTTGGAGGCCATGGAGACCAGGGAGACCATGCGGTTGCCGCGGTTGATGTTGAGGCACTTGGCGATGGGTCCCAGATCATGGGTGGGATAGACGTCCCCCGTGCGGTTGGAATAGTTCGCCAGGCGGTAATGGCGGTTCTCGCGGCCAAGTGCGACTTCTTCGCGCAGGTCATGGCGATAGCCGCCCTCCGCATGGACGAGTTCTCCGAACATGCCCTTCTTGACCATGTTCAGCACGGCCAATTCGTCCCGTCCGTAGCAGCAGTTCTCCAGCAGCATGCAGGGTTTTCCCGTTTTTTCGCTGGTATGGACGAGCCGCCAGCACTGGTCAAGGTTGACTGCCCCGCCCACCTCGGTGGCGACGTACAGACCGGCCTCCATCGCGTCCAGGCAGATATCGACATGGCTTGTCCAGGAGCTGGGAGTGATAATGGCCTGAATGCCCTTGATGTCAAAGAGGCGGCGGTAGTCGGTGGTGGCCACAGGCTTCTTGCGATGCGCCTTTTTGCAGGCCGCCACCATTGCATCCAGCCGGTCCTGGTACAGTTCGCAGACGCCGACGACCTCAACATCGTCCATTTCCAGCAGTAAGCCGAGCAATCCCGGGCCACGCGCACCGGCGCCGACAAAACCAATCTTCACCTTTTCCATGGTTGAGACTTTCTCCTAGTTGGGAAAATGAAACACGGTGGGAAAAAACACAGTCATAATATACACGCCATTCCCAAAAATACTTTCAGCTTTCATCAATTTTACGAAACGAGCCAGCAAAGAAACGCAAAAGTTAGCCCTGTCGATTGCGAAAACGGGACAGAGGATTTATATTGAATGCAGTTTTTCCACTCAACCCAGGAGAACAACAGCAATGGCACGTTTCAAAATCGGTGTGATGGTCGATTCCTTCCGCATTCCCATTCCAGAAGGCGTCAGGAAGGCCCGTGAAATAGGAGCGGAGGGCCTGCAGGTCTATACCGCCCGCGGCGAGATGGCTCCGGAAAACCTGGACAAGGGCGCCCGTCAGGCGTTCCGTGCCCTGGTGGAGTCCAATGGACTGGCGATTTCAGCCCTCTGCGGAGACTTGGGCGGATGCGGTTTCATGCTGGCCAGTGAGAATGAGGACAAAATCACCCGTTCCAAGGCCATCGTCGATTTGGCGGTGGAATTGGGGACAACCGTGGTCACCACCCACATCGGCCATGTCCCGGAGAGCAACGACTCCCCCTACTACCAGAACGAGCTTCTGGTGTGCCGCATCCTTGGCGAATACGCCGAGAAGCACGGGGTCACCTTCGCCATCGAGACTGGTCCCGAGACCTCCGAAAGGCTGGCCTCCTTCCTGAACGACGTCGGCTCCGCGGGCATTGGAGTCAACCTCGACCCCCGCCAACCTGATCATGGTGCAGAACGAAAACCCCGTGGCCGCCGTCAACAACCTGGCTCCCTTCATCGTCCACACCCACGCCAAGGATGGCGTACACTACCAGGACTTCAATCCGGCGATGGTCTATGGCGCGCCTGGCGAAAAGCCCGTTGACCCCGTGGAGTGGAGCAAGTACTTCAGAGAGGTGCCGCTGGGCGACGGCAGCGTCCCCTGGGACGCCTACCTGGACGCGCTTGCCTCCCACGGCTTCCACGGCTTCCTCACCGTGGAGCGCGAGTGCGGAGCCAATCCCGAGGCCGACATCCGCAAGGCCGTCGATTTCCTCCGTGCCAGAGTGTAATTCCCACTGCAACTTCCAGGCGGGGGAAGAGCGCTCCTCCCCTGCCTGACCGACCTCCCATGAGACTCCTTTCCATTTGGCGAACACTGCTCTGCGCCTGCGCCACGGCATGGCTTCTGTCCGGCTGCGGTCCCCAGGACGGGAAGAAGCGCCTCCGCCTGACCTACAGCATCTTCTTCCCCTCCACTCACGCCAACTCGATTCTGGCCAAAGAGTGGGCGGAGGAACTGGAACGGCGCACCCAGGGGCGCGTCCACGTCGATTTGTTCTACGCCAGTGTCCTTTCGGGCGCCAGCGAGAATTTCGACTGCGTGGTCAACGGAGTCTCCGACCTGGGAATGAGCTGTTTCGCCTACGCGGGCGGAATCTTTCCGTTGACCGAGGGACTGGATTTGCCGCTGGGCTATCCTGACGGCAAAACCGCCACTCTCATCGCCAACGAATACCTGCAGAAATTCCATCCTGCGGAATTGGAGGATGCGCACATGCTCTACATCCACGCGCACGGCCCAGGCGTGCTCGCCACCAAAGACCAGGTGGAGACCATTGACGATCTGCGCAACATGGCAATCCGCGGCACGGGAATCACGGCGCGGGTGGTGAAGGCGCTGGGCGGAAACGCCATCGGAATGCCCCAGGGCGACACCTACGAGGCTCTCCACAAAGGAGTGGTCAGGGGAACGGTCTGCCCGATCGAGACGCTCAAAGGATGGAAGCAGGGCGAGACCATCAACTACGTCACCAAGGTTCCCGCCATCGGCTACACCACCAGCATGTATGTCGTGATGAACAAGAGGACTTGGAACAAACTCCCGCCCGACATCCAGAAAATCATCGAGGAACTCTGCCAGGAGTGGATACCCAAGCACGGTGCGGCCTGGGATGAGGCGGACCGCGCCGGCTACGCCTTCGTCAAGTCGCTGGGCAAACACTACCACAAAATCAGCGACGCCGAGAACGCCCGCGCAGAAAAGATGCTTGAACCGATGCTGGAGTCCTGGGCTGAACAGGCGGAGCAGCGTGGAG
>JAFRLP010000057.1 GCA_017431185.1 Victivallales bacterium
GGCTGGCGGGAAGGCGGAAATCGTCATGATGTCCGTCCTGGCTCCGGAAAACATGGAGTCCATGGACGGAATGCCCTTCGGGCTCCCTGTCCACCGCGTCATTCTTCATGAACTCATCTACCTGAATGACGAGGAATGCCGGGGCCTGCCCCACGCCGTCACGTGGAGGTGGCGTTGCAACGCAATGGGCGGCTATCCGCAGAGGCTTGCCCAGGCCATCGGGCGGCTGAAACATCGCCGCTTCCCCGTTCCGGTGGAATTCCAGCCGCATTTTGCCGGTGGGGCCGTCTGCCGCGAGCCATACCGGCATCTCCATGTCTGCGTGGACGGGGAGACCTCGTTCTGCACCGACTTCACCCATGCGTCCCTCGGCAGCGTCCGCACACAGGGCGTCCGCGAGATTTTCGAGGGTGCGCGGGCGGAGGCATTTCGTCGGGATGGCAACCAGCCATTCTGCTCGCACTGTTCCTGGAAGAACACCGCTGACACGATTGTCCGGCTGAATGACCTCGGCTGAAAACAACAGGCAAAAACACAAGAGAAAGAGAGATGAAGGCAGGTTTTTTCGAATGCGACATCACGCCTCCCTATGGCGCGGAGTGTCCAGGGGATTTTCGGAAAAGGAGGATACTCAAGATTTGCGGCCCGCTGAAGGTTCGCGCCTTGGCGCTGACGGATGGCGCGCGGAAGGTCGCCCTGGTCGGCGCCGACAACGTCGGCTGCGGCCCCGCCTTTCTACAGGAACTGAAGCGCCGTCTGCCAGGCATTGCCGTCGTCTTCAGCGCGTCCCATGTCCATTATGGCGGAAATCTGTACGACAAGTTCCCTGGAATCGACACGGCGGACGCCACCATCCGCCGCATTGTGCTGGAGGAGCGCGTCTCGCATGACCCCAACTATTATGAATACTGCCTGCGGCAGGCCGTCACCGCCGTGACCTTTGCCTTTGAGAACCTGCAGGAGGCGGAATTCTCCTTCGGCTCCGCAAGGATTGAAGGGCTCATCTTCAATCGGAGGATACGCATGAAGGACGGGACTGTCCGGACACACGCCGGCAAGGGAAATCCCGACTCCGTCGGTTTCGCCGGCCCCGTTGACGACCAGCTCGGCTGCATGGGCGTCTGGAAGAAGGGGACGGACGAACTGCTCGGCTTCGCATTCAACTTCTCCTGCCACAGCTGCATCAATCTGGAGGGCGCCTCGGCGGACTACGCGGGGATTGCCATCGAGACCGTGCGCGCCGTCTATGGCTCCGGCATTGGAGCCGTCTTCATGTATGGTGCGGCGGGGGACGTGACCCAGATTGACAACATGAGCATGCGGAAGGACATGGGGCGCCCCGTGTCCGTGAAACTGGGGCGTGCGGTCGGTGCCGAGGCCGTCAGAATCCTGGCCACGGCAGACCGCGGGGAAGTCGTCCGCCTGGAATGCCTGAGCGGCATGTATCGGCTGCGCCCCACCGAAATAGACCCCGCTGAACTTCAGGAGGCCCGTCGGAAGATTCAGGAACCCGCCGTCTCCGCCGATTATCGGTTCGCGTGTCACCTGGTCACCTCGGACATCAGGCTGAAGGCGGAGCCGGAATTGCTGAAGGCGGAGCTGATGGCCCTCCAGGTCGGTCCGCTGCTGCTCTACTCCGCGCCCTGCGAGATGTTCGCGCAGTTCGCGCTGGACCTGAAGGCGCGCTCGCGTTTTCCGTTCACCTGGATGGCCAACCTCTCCTTCCTGCTGTGCTATATCCCGACGGCGGACGCCTTCGACCCGAAGACGGGCGGCGGATATGAGGCCTCCACGGCGCTGTTTGTGCCGGAGACGGGGAATGAGATTTGCCAGGCCCTTGCAGGGCTGGCGGAACGCCTTGTGCCGGAGGCTGCCCCCGAACCGGAGACCGTCGAGCCCGCTGTCCAGGCCTGGGGATACAATTTCAAGCGCAAGGACATGAACTGAAACGGAGGAGCCCGTCCGGCGTCGGGCGCTGGATTGGGCAGAGCAGAAGCCAAAAGAGCAGGAGAGAAACGATGCAGAAAGTCGCTGTCATGGGATTGAGCATGGGAAATGCCTGGGCAAAGGCCGCAGTCGAGTTGCCGAACGCGGAACTGTCCATGGTCTATGACCCTGCCTTCAACGAGAACCCGCGGATTCAGCGGGGCTATTTCCTGGAAAGGAACATCCCCGTCGCCGCCGCCGCGGAGGATGTTTACAGTTCGGACGCCGACGTGGTGGTCGTGGCCAGCCCGGACCATTTCCACGCGGAGCAGTCCATCCGCGCATTGCGGGCCGGCAAGCACGTCGTCTGCGAGAAGCCGCTTGCGCCGAGCGTGGCCGACTGCCGTCGGATCATCGCGGCTGTCCGCGAGACGGGGCGGTTCTTCATGACAGGGCAGGTTTGCAGGTATGCGCCCGGCTTCCGCACGGCGAAGGCTTTGCTGGACAGTGGACGGATTGGCTCGCTTGTCTATCTGGAGAGCGAATACGCCCACGACTACCATTACTCGCCCGGATACAAGGACTGGCGAAAGGACCCTGCTGTCCGGCGGGAAGGGTTCCTGGGCGGCGGATGCCATGCCCTGGACTTGACCCGATGGCTGGCGGGAAATCCGCTGGAGGTGTCCTGCTTCATGAACCATAAGTTCATGCCCGACTGGCCGACCAATGACACGGGTGTCGCAATTGTCAAATTCCCCGAGGGCGTCATCGGGAGGGTGTTTGTCTCCATCGGAGTCAAGCGCGCCTACACCATGCGCACTTGCATCTACGGGACGAAGGGCACCATCATCTGCGACAACACCTCCCCTTCCATCCAACTTTGCGAGGAGCCTCTTTGGGAAAACTCCCACGACAACGGATTCTGCCAAATCCCCGTCCAGGTGGCCAGCCACAATGTCAGCGCGGAACTCAAGGAGTTCATCGATGGGGTCGAACAGGGACGGCAGACGCCGACGGATGTGCTGGAGGGGACGCGGACGGTCGCCTTCGCCGAGGCGGCCATCCGTTCTGCGGAACTTGGCCAGACTGTCCGCCCCGACCAGGATTTCTGACCGATGGGGGCGAGCGTCATGCCGGAAGTGAAAAGCAAACAGGAACACGCTGAATACGTGGAGCGACTTGTCCGCGTGTCGTTTTTCTTCGCCCGAAGATGGCTGGCTCCACGATTCCCCGACACCTCGATTGGCGAACTGCTCCGCGAACACACTCCGGCGCTTTTCCATGGCCTCGGCTACAGGCCGGAGGAGTGGCGCGCGCATCCCGAGTGCCTGGACATCCTGGGGCGGGCGGACAGGCTCGCTTCCCTGGAGCCGACGGAGTTCGAGTGCGCGCTGTGGGAGGAAATCAGCCTCCTGGCCCGCCGACGGGCGGAGATGACCTATCCCGATTCAGTGGGGGTCAGGCCTCCCGACGCCTGGAATTGCGGCAGCCTGAAATACGATGCCCCGAACGGATGCGGGGAAAGCGCGGCGGGACGGGTGGTGTTCCACATTGCCAATGCCATCGCCCCGCGCTCCATCCTTGACGAGCCGGAATACCTGGCCAGGTGTTTTCTTCTGCTGATGCGGGAGACGGAACTGCGGTTCGGCGCCAGGGAACTCTTCACTTCCACCTGGCTGAACGAGCATCCGGGCTTCCTGGCGCTTTTTCCCGCCGAATGGCACGGCAACATGCAGGACAGGGCGACGGTTGACCCCGCTCTCCCACGCTGGCATTTCGGCTGGTGGGGGCAGTTGGTCACGGGGCGCGGAACCGTCAATCCGGCGGCGGAGCGGTTTGTGCGTGAAACCGGCTGCCTGAAATATGCCTGCCTGGCCTCGCATTGCTCCTTCGTGTGCATGCGGCGTCATCTCAAGGAGAATTTTTCCGTATGAACAACAACTGAACAAGGAGCGACAATGAGCAGAAACATGCATCGGTTCGAGGAACTGACCCCCTGTGAGTTTGACAGGGAGAAGGAGCGCGCCTCCATCATTTACGCCGCAGCCGGCCCTGTCGAATACCACGAGGAGTGCAACGCGCTGGGCATTGACCCCTTCAAGGGATACCAGCTGTGCCTGGACGCGGCTGAAATCACAGGGGGGATCGTCTTCCCGATGATTCCCGTCGCTCCGGCGGGCCACCGCCCTTTCCTGACGGGCGATGAGTTGCGGGAACTCCGTGCCAAACCGCATTTCACGGAGTACACCTCTGTGCCTGGACTCTATCCGGGCGTGTTTAATGGCCGTGAAGTCTGCCGCGCATTGTACAGGGAACTTTTGGAGACGTTCGCCCAGGAACTTCAATTCAGGATGTGCGTGTTCTTTGGCTCGCACGCCCCCGCCGGCTGGCTGATTAAGGACATTGTCGCCGAAAGCGGGGGCGGTGGCGGAGATGACCGGGTTGTGGGGGAGTTCTGCGGAATGAAGGTGATGGCTGTCGGCTCCCTGGACTACAATGCGGACCTCGTGAACCAATACAACGAGGAACACGGCATCCCCAGGGTCAACCACGGCGGGCTTTGGGAGGCGGCCATCAACTACGCCATCAATCCCGACTATTTCCAGCCGGAACGTCTGGACGAAGCGGACTGCCCCCAGCATTACGGCCCCCTCGCGGAGGAGCATTTTGACGGCTGCCGCCGTCCCACCAGGAGCGAGTACCGTCATTTTTCGCCGGAATTCGCCCATCGGCTCTACCGCTCGACCCTGGATCGGTTTGCCGCAGACGTCCTGAAGAACTACGGGGAACTCAACCCGTCCCCCAGGAACGCCAGCCCACGGAAAATCTGACGGACAATGGAATCTCCATTTGCTGGAAAACTAGAGAAAAACAACAAAGGAGCATCTGAAAATGAAAAGAAATGAATTCACACTCATTGAATTGCTTGTCGTCATAGCCATCATCGCGATCCTCGCCTCGATGCTTTTGCCGGCGCTGGGCAAGGCGCGTGAGAAGGCCAGGGGCATATCGTGCGTGAACAACCTGAGGCAGATTGGCCTGACCCTGTCGATTTACGTGGAAGACCATGACGGATACTCCATGGGCCCCCTGTGCAAAGGCGCATTGACGACTCTTGACAGCACATATCCGAATCCGAGTTGGTCAATGGTGCTGATTTACAATGGATATTGCGGCGCCTTCGGCTCTTCGGCCCAATTCTCCGACACCGGCTGTGGACGCAATTTCAAGTGCGTTTCCCTGAGGAGGACGGGCACCTACCAGGACCGCCTGATTGATGGCGCAGGCTACGGGATGTTCCAATACAGCACGAGTTCCACGGCAGCGACGCTCGCCAACACATACGCGGCGACGATTCCGGGGCAATGGCCCTCGTTTGGGTACATCGTCAAGAACCTCGCCTCGCCATCCTCCTATGGGTGGGTTGCCGACAGTTGGCTGCCGGGCAGAAAGAGGATGAACTATTTCCTGAAGATGGAGGCGTCCGGACATGCCACGCCCCTGCCCACGACCGACACGACATACGGCGGGCTCCCGCTGATACACGGCGGCCTGTGCAACATCCTGAAGGTGACGGGCAATGTGGAGCAGTGGCGCAAGGGGGAAATCCTGGCCTTGAACAGCGGTTCGTGGACGGCTGCCAATGGGCAGCTGCAATGGAAATACGTGCATTGGCTTGAGACCCTGTATTGAGAGGAGGCATGCCCATGGACGTCCCGAAAAACAGGTCGGCGGTGCTTCTGGCATTTGTCTGTTTACTCTGCCTGGCTGTGGCAGGGCAGGAGAATCTGCTTCCGGATGGCCCCTTTCTGCCCATGAGGATGAACGGGGAGGTCACCGGCCTGAAGCACTGGGGCCTGCTGGATTACAGGCGCATAGCCTATATGAGGGACAGGGGACGGGGCGGCTCGCTGCTGGACGGCAGGGACATCTTCCTGCTGGACTGCCAGGACGGGGTGTTCTCCGTGAAGTTCAAGGACGACGCACCCGGAGTCTATTACCAATACGGCGGTGCGTTCCACATCTATCCGGACTATGCGTACCTGCCGTCCGTCCCTGCCGAAAACTACCGTGCCGTCGGCGAGTTTTTCCTGGACAAGGGCGCGTTCACCTGCTTTGGCGGAAGGAAATTCGGCTCCTCGGCGGAATGGCAGCGGTTTGACTACGAATTCCCCCCTGCTAGGGTGGGCGGCGTAAGCCTGGACGTGTCCGGCGGAGCCTCCTTCGCAATGAGGAATTTCAGGCTGCTCCCCCAATATTCCAGGGTGGGCGGAGCCATAGGACTGCCTGACGGGGGAGAACTGACCTCCCTGGCAATCCCGAAGGACGCGCCCTATCTTGTCCGCCGCCTGGTGCTGGCCTGGCGTGGCTGGCTGTGGCATTTGACCGGAACGGCTCTGCCCATTCGTGAACAGGGAAGCCCGGCTCCGCAAAAGGGCTGTCTGGCATTCATGCCAGGGGACGTTCCAAACAACGGGTATGAACTGCGGTTGGACAGCAGGGGCGGCCTTCTGGTGTACGGCTGGCCTTTTGCCATCAACATGGCGCTGTTCAATTACCTGCGGGAATACGCCTATGTCGAATACGACAGGAACAACAGGGCGCCGCTTCCCGGCAGGAATTCCGTCAAGTCGCTGCTGCCAACGGAGGCCAGATGCATCCCCCGATACGGGATACACACGGAGTCGGGGAGCTACACCTCCGCCGAGTATGCCCAGGGCACGGTGAGCCAGAAGGATTTGTACATGGGGGTGGCCGACTGGTATGCGATGCCTTTGGACACGATTTCGCACATGTCCAACCAATTGATGCCTCCCCCCGCCTGGAGAAGAGCTCACCCCGAGTGCCAGATGATGTCTGCCGACGGCAAGCGCCAGACTACGGAAATGGTGAAGCACATCCAGATGCTCAGTCCCTGCCTTACGGAGCCGTTCGGCAGAAAGTACATGCTTGACCGCATCGCCGATTTGGTCAGGGCACGGGACGACAGAAGGCTGTTCAGCTATGCGCTGGGGGATTTGCCGGACGCATTCTGCCAATGCCCGCTGTGCCGCGCCGCCAATGAGGACAAAACCTGCAGGGGCTATGCTTCCGTCTTCTTCGACTTCATGGGCGAGGCCGCTCTGATGTTGCAGAGGGAGTTCCCCGACGTCAGGCTGGACTATTGCGCGTACCATACCTATGCCGTCGCGCCGCCCGGAGGCCGGGAAATCCCGGCCAATGTCGTGGCCGAGTTGTGCCTTGGCGGAATGAAGCTGCCCTGCAATCTTCATCTGGACTGCGAGATGAACAGGGCTGCGGGGGGACTGTTGCTTCTGAAGGAATGGTGTGGACGGCTGGGGCGGGAGAGGACGGGGGTCACTTTGTATGACGAGCATAATCCATTCATGCTCATTGACATCCTTGCCGAATTGTCGAGGCATTCTTCATCCCAGTTGCATCTGTACACCTTCTCCATGATCGAGCAGTACGTGGCCGCCCGCTGGAACCAGGGGGATTCCCCTGAGGGGATTGTCAGGGAATACAACACCGGAGTCTTCGGGGAAAAGGCCGGTGAATACGTGACGGAGGCGCAAAGGCTTGTCTATGAGTACGACAAGGCGTACAGGCACGTCCCCGGCGAATTCACGGGTGGCCCCGGCAGAATGCGCTATATGGAAAGCCTGGACAGAGTGGCTTTTGACTCCGTGTATGCGCTGCTCGACAAGGCGGAAGCGGCGATTCGCGCATCCCAGGGCGACCTTGCGCCGCTGCTCTGGGAGAAATTCACCTTCATGACCGCCGATTTGCGCAAATATCCCCGCTCCAGCCACGAGACGGACGAGGAACTCAAGGCCTTCGCATACAGGGTCGCGGAATTCATGCGCATTTCCGACATCCTGACGCGCTCCGCAAAATATCCCTATCTGACCGCCGGCACCGACTTCACGGTCTGGCACATCAAGGCAAGGGATTTCCTGGCCAGGTTCTGCGGACTCTGCATGTCAAACACGAAAAAGTACTGGACGGAGGAGAAGGAGGCGCAGGAGTTCCTCCGGAATCCTGTCGGGCAGATGGCCGCCAGCCCCGAACACACGAGGGGGCATTGGCGCTTCGCCAGCCGCATCCTGCGCGGCGGCGAGAACGGGCAAATCCTCCGAAGGGCGAGTTCAGGACGGGGGCGCATCGCCGCAAGCCTCGTTCTGGAGAACCCCATTCAGGGAAAGGCGTTGCTGACCATTGCCGGCTGGGATGACGAGAAGCCGGGCAAGACCACTTTCCGCGTCCTGGTCAATGGCACGGAAATCTTTTCAGGTGCGAATGCCTTTCCCGAGACGGCGGACCCCAGGCAGTCAAAGCCAGGATACATGTATTTCCCGATCGCCGCAGGTCTGCTGAAAAGGGGGGAGAACCAACTTGCCCTTGAAAACACCACACCTGATGACCCGGCAAAGGCCATTCGCGTGCTGAAGAATGCGTATGCGCCGGAGGACGGCTATGCCATGAGGCAGGACTACTTCTGGGGATGGCTCGCCGTTGATGAACTCCGGGTCACAGTCTTGGATGACGAATACCGGAACTTCGCCCATGGAAGGGACGGAACGGCCTGGTCTGTGTTCAAGGGCTTCCGCCCTCTGGGCACGATATCAAGGGCGGACGGCACGGTCACGATACGGTCAGGCGGCGCCAAACTCACCGGCATTGTGGTTGCCCTGGAGGACAGCAAATGGGTGCTTCCCCAGGGAGTCAGGTTCAAGATGCGGGTTGTCGCCTCCGGAAAGGGAACCCTGAACGCGGGCTTCATGAGCTATCCCTCCGATGCCCAGGGAAACCGCCTTCCGGAGAAAATGCAGTACTCGCTGCCCAAATTCGCCTTGACGGAGGAACCGGCGGAATGGGAAAGGGTTCTGACGCAGAAATGCCTGGGATACTGCTGTCCCTTCATCAATGTGGAGAATGACGGCTTTGCGGTCATCCACGATTTCAGCCTGGAGGCTGTGCCCGACAATGAGTGACCTCCTCTCTTCCGCCTGGAGCGACTTGCCTTTCGCAAGGGACTGCTGCGACTTCAGTTTGCCGGCCTTCTCGCCTTCCCCTGCCGTAAAGGCCTTCGCCTTGCTCTGTGATTTCCAGGATGCGAAAGGGCTGCTGGACACTGCCCTTGCCAGCGTCCGAAGGTACTTGAAGGCGGCGGGGCACATTGAGTCGCAGTCCTCGGAATACCGCATCGCAATCCAATGCGTCCCGACCTCCGTTCATGAAGCATACAGAATCGAATGCACGGAGGCTTCCTGCACCATTATGGCCGCGGACACGGAGGGTGTCCGCAGGGGACTCTATGAATTCGAGGACCTGCTTTGCGCAAATGGCGGCGCGTTGCCGCTGCCGCAATGCGCGCTCGCCAGGAAACCGTTCCTCAAAACCAGGCTGGGGAGATGCCCGTTCAGCCCTATCAAGCGAAACCCCATCAATGTGGATGAACTCCTGGAGGAATACGACTACTATCCGGACGCCTTGCTGGACAGGATGGCGCACGATGGAATCAACGCCATTTGGATTGTGGCCGCCTTGCGGGAACTGGGTGTGTCATCCCTGGTCGCCGAAGACCCGAAGAGAGCCAGAAGAATCGCCAAACTGAAGCGCACTGCGGCCAAGTGCGGACGCTATGGCATAAAGGTCTATCTGCTGACGATTGAGCCTTTCGGCGTGGACGAGGCAGACCCGCTGTTCCTGCAGCACAGGGAGATGTTCGCCGAGGCGCCCGACGCCAATCGGGAAAGATACGGCTTCTGCCCGTGGTCCCCGTTGACCAGGCGGTATCTCCGCGAACTTCTCGGCGCGCTCTCCGTGGATGTCCCTGAACTGGGAGGGGTCATCAACATCACTTTGGGGGAGCGTACCACCACCTGCCTCCCCATGTTGCCTCAGCCGTCTCAGGAGTTGCCCTGCATGGGCAAGTGCGGAAAGAACCCAGGGGAGATTCTCCAAAGCAGCCTGGCGGCAATGGTCGAGGGACTCCGCGAGGGCTCCCCGCACGCCGAGTTGATTGCCTGGTTCTATATCCCGCAGCCCGAGGAGACGGCGGCCTGGTGCAGGGGACTCTCCGAATATATGCCAAAAGGGGTTGTCCCGATGTTCAATTTTGAGTCTGGCGGATGCATGGAGCAACTGGGAAAACTCCGCTACGGAGGGGACTATTGGCTTTCCTACGAAGGC
The DNA here is from genome assembly GCA_017431185.1 of Victivallales bacterium. Next base: position 10,123 of record JAFRLP010000057.1, read on the forward strand.
CCCGCTCCACGCTTTGCGGAGGAGGCAAAGTGCCGAAAAGGGCAGTCTTTGGGCGCGAAGCTGCAAATCAGCGACTTTGGCCTGGCCGCCGTCCCGTGCGTGCCGATCCCTTCCATGCTTCGCCGAAAATGCCAGGCGCTGGCCGAACTTGGATGCACTCATCTGATGCACTCCTGGTATGTCGGGAATTTCCCGACCATCATGAGCAGCGCCGTGGGGTTAGCCGTGTTCAGGGAGGAAATGGGGGATGGGGAAGGCGAGTCGGAGTTCCTCCTCAGGCTCGCCAGGCCAGTGTGGCGCGGGGACTCCACCGCATGGCTCAGGGCATGGCGGCTTTTTGACGAGGCGTATCAGAATTTCCCCTTCAACGTGATGTTCCAATATTACTCGCCTGTGAACAACATGACGGAATGGCGTTTCCATTTCCTTCCGGACTTGATGCCCCTGGCAATGCCCTGGAAACCCGATTCCATCCCCGGCGGGGACGCCGTCGGAGAGGCAATGGGCTCCTTCTCCCTGAAGGAGACCATCGCATTGCTGCACACCATCGTGGAGACTTGGGGAAAAGGCGTGGCGGCGCTCGACGGACTCGCGGGCAAGTATGCGCCAGCCAGTTTGCAGGGAAAGGACCTGGGTGTCGCCAATTTCATACTGCTCCAGTTCAGGGGTGCATTGAATCTCCTCCGCTTCTACGAGTTGAGGCGAATGCTGTACACGTTCAATGAACGCGACTGCCTGGAAAGGATGAAGGCGGTGGTGAGGGAGCAGCAGGGGATATTCCGCTGCATGATTCCGTTGCTTGAAAACGACAGCCGGCTTGGCTTCCACGGCGAGGCGTTGAAACGTGTCTTCGACGAAAACTCCGTAAGGCGAGCATTGCAGGAGGCGGAGCTTGCGCTGGCGCTCGCCGACGAAATGGCGGCCTCCCCGTTGTCGCCTAGGGAGCAGGCGCTGGAACGCGGCGTTTGGAGACTCGTGGAACCTCAATGGCGTCAGGCCGGCCCACGCATCCTTTGGACTCACGCTGTCTGCGGCGGCGAATTGATCGTCCGTCTTCGCTTCTCATGCCCGAAGGAGGGTGAACTGATGTTCTGGTTCATGGACGCATGCGGTTGCTGCACGCCTTTGATTGAGTTCCTGGAATGCCGCGACGGCACTCTGGTGTATAGGGGGAACAGCGCGCATCTGACAGAGGGGATTCCACGCGACACGGAAGTCGTCTTTCGGCAATGCGCGGATGATGAATGGCTTTTCCGCTGGAAATTGGCGGTCCTTCCCGACATCGCCCCCGAACTGCCTTGGCTCAAGTTCAACATCCGCCTTCGTGTCGGCCAGGAAATCCATTATGCCTTTGGCACAGGGACGACCTACAGGCTGCTGCTGGGGCATTTCAATCCAGGGGAGGGCGGATGCCTGGCGATTGACTTGGACAAACGATGAGCAAAGGTAGCGGCGGCGTCCTCGCCGCCGTCAACACAACGCAGGAAACACGGTGTGTTTTATAGGAGTATTAATGTTTTTTTCTTGTGACAGTTCAGAAACCTGTCTGTCTTGACATGCCCAGAACCAGATTTGCCGACTGGACCTGGCGTGCCAGGCGTGAGTCCCCAACCTGCCCGCGAGGCCTTTAGGCCTCACGGATTGAAGTAGCCTGGGGCTCTGAACAGTTACCTTTTTCCTTTCAATCCAATCCAAGGAGAATGTGAACATGCATGACAAAGTGAGAATCGGTGTCGCGGGGTACGGGCCGCGTGGACGGCAGATGGCTTATATCGCCAGGCTTTTGCCGGAATGCTGTGTGCTGACGGCGATTGGCGATATATGCGACGAGGCCTTGGAGAGGGCCAAAGGCGACTTTCCGGACGTCCGGCTATTTCATCAAACCGAAGAGCTCTTGACCTCTGGCCTGATTGATGCGGTCATCACTGAAATTCCGCCGGAGGCGCACACAGAATGCGTGGTGCGGGCACTTGGGCTTGGCATACATGTGCTGGGGGAAATCCCCTGCGTGAACTCCATTGAGGAGGGGGAACGGCTGTGGAAAGCGGCAAGCGAGTCCAAGGCAATATACATGTGCGGCTCGAATCCCAACTACCATGCTCGGACGCGGTTCATCCTGCGGCTGAAGGAACTTGGCCTGCTGGGGCGGATTGCCTATGTCGAGGCGGAGTATGTGCATGGCACCGGCGACCCTGTGAAGAAAGTGACCTGGCGCACGGCATACGAGCCATGCCGATACTGCACGCATTCGCTTGGCCCCGTCCTGGCCCTGACTGGGGAGGAATTCACCCATGTCTCCTGCATGAGCACATACGACAGGCTGGGCAACGGGCGCGCCCACAATGCCATGTCGGCTTTGCTTCGCACCAGGGACAACCTGGTGGTGAGGCTGCTTACCGCGTTTGGAATGCCAAGCCAGGGGCCGCAGCACACCATCCGGATCTTCAGCGAAAAGGCCACCCTCTGGGTCTATTCCGAAAAAGTCCGCGTCTGGTTCAAGGAAATGAAGGAGTTCCAGACCTTCCACAATGACGACAACTTCATCGAATTCCCGCTGATGCCAAACCGCAATTCCCGCCCTCAGAATCTTCACATCATTGACGAGGACATCTTTGAAAAGGCCTCATTCGGGCACGCCGGCGCCGACAACTACATGCTGAAGGCCTTTGCCGAGGCAATTCTAGAGGGCCGGCCATCTCCCTTGGGAGTCAGGGAGGGCCTCGCGATGACATTGCCTGGCTTGTATGCCTCTGCCTCGGCCGCCGAGGGCGGTGAACTCAAGAGAATCATTTACCCCTGGGGGTAATTGCAAAACTACCGCCCGACCGCCGCAAGCGAGAGCGACGGGCGGCACCTCTTTATTTGGGGGAATGGATATTCTGCACGAGCATCGCCCCCAGGACGAGTGCGCATCCGCAGAGCGTCGTGGCGCTGAGGCTTTCGCGGAAGAAGAGGATTCCCGTGATGGCTCCGACCACTGGCTCGACGGCCACCAGTACCGCCGCACGGGAGGCCTCCATCCGCGCCAGACCCGAGGTGTAGCAGCAATAGGGCAGAATGGTTGCGACGCCGACAAGTGCGGCAGCCCAGAGCCAGAGCATGGGATGCTGGGCAAAAATGTTGGCTGCGCATCCCCATTGCGGGAATGCGCAGCAGGCCAGTGTCGCGCAGATGAAATTCCAGAAGGTGATGGTGGCGGTGGTGTATCCGCGCAGCTGCGCATGGCGCCCGAAGATGCTGTAGAGGCCATAGCAAAGCCCGCTGGCCAGTCCCGTGAGAAGGCCGACGGGTGTGAGGGCAGGGCGTCCGTCCACCATGCCCGATACCAATGCGCAGCCGACCAGCATCATCAGGATTGCCAGGCATTTTTGTCGGGTGAATGCCTCGTGGAAGATCAGCCACGAGAGAATGGAGACAAAGACGGGCGAAGTGTAGAGCAGGGTGACTGCGACTCCGATGGAGGTGCGCTGCAACGTCAGGAAATAGCAGTAGTTGAAGAGCAGGACGCTCACGCAGCCGCCGCCGATGAAGCACCACAGGTCGCGGATGCGGATGCGAAGCAGGCCAGGCTTCCAGAAAAGCAGTCCCAACCCCAGCGTCAGGGCCGCGCCCGTCACTCTCAGGGCGCAGATGTCCAATGTGGAGAGGCCTGCGGCGGTCAGTTGCCGCAGAAAAACGCCGATCAGTCCCCAGGAGACTCCGGCCAGGATGACTAGAAATGCTGGCATGTTTTAGGATGAATGTATTCCGTTGCTTGGTAAGGCGGGAGAACATCAGATATGTGAAGTCACATATCCTCTTTGGAAAGCCCTTTGAACGAGATGGTGTGTTGCCTGTATTCAGGGTGCTTTTTCAGAAAGGCCTCGGCTTTGGCGTGAAGTCTGCCAGTGTCCAGCCTTTTTGCATCCATTTTCACCTCATGGATGTCGAGCGTGCCCGTGAATTCGTTTTCGCAAACCAGGTCGATTTCATTTTCGCCTTTTCTGTCCCACCATCCCTCCATTTTGGTGTAGAGGTGGGCTTCCATGAACTTTTCCCTGAAATAGCCTTCCAGGGTTATACCCGCAAAACACTCGTAGTCGCGTTTTATTATGTTTTTCAGTTCATCGAACATGCGAAGCTGAATGAGGTATTGGTATTTGTAGATGAACCTGAACCAGAACCGATAGAAGTTGTCGTCGATTTTGTACAGGACATTCTTGGTGGCGCTTCGCTCTGCAAAGGGTTGTTTCTTGGCAATGAGACGATACTGCGTCTCCAGACGGGTCAGATAGCCGCTTATTTCGGTGCCGACCTGGTTCATGATTTGCGACCGGCTGGTGCTGCCAGTCGCTATGGCAGCCAGAATGGAGAAGTATGTCCCGTAATCTTTTCCGAACTCATTTTGCAGAACCGCCCATCCCTCAAACAGGAAAAAGGAATCGTCGCGGATAATGGCGTCAAGCATCTTGTTCACGGTATAGGCCTTTCTGTCCATGAGAAGCGAGACGTATTTGGCGACGCCCCCTGTGAAAGTCCACAACGCCAGCAAATCGTCATTGGTGTATTTGGGATGATAGTGTCCCAGTATCTGCCGAAGCACAGACAAGCGGAATGGACGCAAGGTGAAATGCTCCGTCTGGCGTCCATACAACGGTTCCTTTGCCTCCAGAAATATTTTGTTCATTATGGAATGGATGCTTCCGCAGACAATCAAATTGAGTTTTGATCCACGATGAAGCATGTCCCATTCCCTTTGCATCTCGCTGAAGATGATTGGATTGACCAGCAGGAAGTCTTGGAATTCATCGATGACCAGAGTGAAACTCCTCTCTCGCGAGAATTCCATCAGGTAGCGGAAGATTTCGCTGAAATGCTGGACCTTGCCTGGAATGCTGCGTCCTGTGAATGCCTCCACCTGTCTCTTGTACCCTTCGCAAAGGTCGGCTTCGGATGCGCGTGTGACAAACAGATACAGAAAGGGGGTGGCGGAGAAGCAATTGAGAAGCAACTCCGTCTTGCCTATTCTGCGGCGGCCCGTAAGCACCGTCCACTGAGCCTCCTCCTTGGCAAGCTCCCTGATTTCCCGCAACGTCTTGATTTCGTCCTCTCTGTCAAAAAAAAGCATTTGCCCTCCTGGATTTCCAATGATATGGCATGCTAGTGTCTAGACACTAGTTCGGAACTGCGCAGTTCCGAACTGCACAGTTTTGTCAGAACATAATATACATCTCAAAAACAGAAATTGCGCATTGGCTAAAGGAAATTTCCCAATTTCCCTACGGGACTTCTGGGCGCACCACCGAATTGACCGCACGAAGCACGGCCAGCCAAACCCGTCCCCTTAAGTGCAGGCACCGTATGCGGTCTGTTGTGTGCCCGCGCCACACAACAGAAAGCCCCCAGCGCCTCAGCCGAGCGAAAAGATTGCGTGGGGCAGGTGCTGGCTCCGCGCTGTTCGGCGACTGCGCCGCAAGGCGCGGGCTTGCGCCCGCGCCACACTACAGAAGCCCCCTGCACCTCAGACGAGCGAAAAGATTGCCAGCTGTACGGTTGCAGGGTGTAACAAGGGCGTCTCGCCCTTGAAAGACCAGCACAAAGCCAATCCTGCGGTTGCTGTCGGGAACAGTGCCTCCCAAGGGCGAGACGCCCTTGTTACCTCCCGCAACCGTACAGGTGGAAAGATTGCGTGGGGCAGGTGCTGGCTCCGCTCCGCGCTGTTCGGCGACTGCGCCGCAAGGCGCGGGCGTGCGCCCCCCCCCCACAACACAATCCCCCCCCGCCCCACAC
>JAFRLP010000578.1 GCA_017431185.1 Victivallales bacterium
CCCCACCAGCGCCGCGTAGAACTGGCGGACTTGCTCGTTGCGGAAATTGCCATGGGGAAGCTTCTTGTCTGCCCTGGCGAAAAACTGGTAGGCTCCTGGTGACATCCCCACGAGGATGGACTTCGGGGCGATGCAGTGCGCCGTGAACTCCGGCAGCATCGGCAAGGCGGAGGGACCCTTGGGGTTCGGGGTCATCAGCGAGCCATAGGAGCCGGAGGTCAGGCCAGCGTAGAGCCATTGGAGATGGCCTTCGCTGTAGGCCAGCCCGCCATTGTCCTCCAACTCCTGTTTGGCAAGGGCCGCCGAGGCCGCGAAGTGGCTTTTGCCGGAGAATGGATGGCCTGGCTCCAGGTCAACCGTGCCGCCCCAGAATGCGCGGATGGTGAGCACGTCCGTGTAAACCCCGTCCAGCGGTCCCCAGAATTGACGGATGGAACGGGACATCTGGCGCTGGTGCCCCGGAATGCAGTCGGGGCGGAGGCGATAGGAGCCAAGGCATCCCATGCCAGGCTGGTAGCCGAAATTGCGCTGGAGGGCATTGGGGTCAAAGTCGAAAAGGTTCGGCGTGGCATCGGTATAGTAGGTGTAGATTCCGAAAAGATTGCCGTTGGCGCGGACGGAGGCGGCGAATTTGCGGTAGTCGATTCCCCTGAAGAGTTCGGGGCTAGGCTCTGCGTCTTTGCCGCTCTGGTAACTGAAGCGGTCAGGGTCGCCGTGGGCGTGCCTGACATTGGCGTCAATGGGGTTGTCGGCAGGGCTTTTTGTCCAGAACAGCCAGAAGAAGAGGTGGTCGAGGCCCATTGCGCGGAGGAGTTTGACGCGGCTCTCATCGACCCAGTTGACTCCCCAGAAATAGAAGTCACGCGCTTTGCCCGTGTCGTGGATGACCTTGGTGGGGATGTGCGGGAAGACCTCGTGGAGCCTGGTTGAGGCGGAAAGAATGACTCTGTCCCGCACCGGAAGCCTGGTGAGGTCAGCCAGGCACATGTAGTTGCTCCCGCCGTTGTAAGTGGCCTTGCCGTCCTGCATTCGACTGTCCGAGTAGAAGTCGTTGGCATTGGAGAGGAAGAAGTCCATCCCCCCGTAGAAGAACATGCCATTGGAGTGGACGATGGCCGGGCCGAAACGCCCGTTCTTCACCCCGTTGAACCAGAAATAGGGAACATTGACGAGTTCCGGTGCGGACAATCCTGTCGCATGGCCCAGGCAGACTCCGCTGTAGTCGGGATGGGCACCCGCAATGTCTATCGCCAGGCTGCGGTGAACCAGCCGCACTGTCCAGGTGTAGTGGCTGCCCGGATTTGCCGTGTCCTGCCAGACCAACTTGAGAATGCCCTTCGCTTCGTCAAACTCGGCATTCGCCAATTTGCCTGTGACGCCCTTTTCGGGGGAGCCGGGATGCGCGGACCGGAGTCCCCCGTCCGCCATGGGCAGGAAGCATTCGCCGTTGCACTCGATGGTGAAGTCGGCCAGTGTGCCTGTCGCGGGGCGGCAGAGGAACGAGACCTCCCCGCTGGCGCTTTGCGCCGTGAAGCGGTAGCCGCCATCCGGAAGCCTGAAGGCATTGCGCATGACGTCCGCCACCGGCGGGGCCATGCTTTCGGGCGCATTGGAAATGGGCAGGTCTGCCGAGGGCAAAACGCTCAGGTCACTCTTGCGGTTGGGGGAGACGATGAGCGGCCCCAGTCCGAAGAAATCGTCTTTGGGCGCCCCTGTGAAATTGCGGACAGAGATGTACTTTAGACGGTATTTCCGTGTCGTGTCAAATTTCTCCCCGCGTGTGCGGAAATCGCAGATGTGCGGGAAAGGACCGCGCACAGCGAGTTTCATGGCGAGGTCGCGGGTGTGCTCCTTGCCGGTCTCGTCGGCGATGCAGACCTTGATGGTGCGTCCGATTCCGTAGCTGAACTGAGTACACCACGACCAGAGTTCCAGCAGTTCGAACCCGCCGCCGAGGTCAAGGCGCTCCTTGGGTGTAAGGACCAGTTCTGTGGCTGAGTCCAGGTTGTGGCAATCGACTTTGAGGGCGGGGGCGCCGTAGAATGTGAATTCGGTGGTGGTGGAGAGGGAGGCCTTTGCATCTTCGGAGGCATTGAGGAGTTCAAGGGACCAGGCGTTGGCGTCATCCAGCATGGCGACAAGCCTCTCTCTGGGCGTGCCGTTGCGCATGATGTGAATCTGCTTGGCCAGGCGAAGTTCAAGGAGGGGGGATGTAACGATGGGGAGTTCCACCCGCTGATCCGCCTGCGGAAACTGCAGCACGATGGTCAGAAGGCCTCCTGGAGTCGCTTGGCGAAATGCGGAGGTGAGGTCAAACTGAATTTTCTGGCGGGATGCCAGGCGACCCGCCTTCAGCCGTGTCCCCTTCCCGCTGGCCTGGAAGTCGCTTGCCGTGATTTCCGACTTGCCGCCATTGACTGCCGTTGCCAGAAGCAAGGGGCAGTCCAGGGAGTCTTGTCCAGCGTACTCCAGTATCAGCAGAGCCTGGTGCAGCAGCCGATTCTCCAGTTCAGCGGCAAAGTCGGGCACGCGGTACTTCAGAATCACCCGCTGCTCAAAACTGTTGGCGGCGGGGTCGAACAACAGCGTCGGACGGTCAAGGACGACGGCAAGCGTGTCGCCCTGGTTGCCGCTTTCGTCAATGGCCGACTCGGCGACGGGGCGCAGTATGGCGAAGTCATTCCCCCGGTAGTAGTCCAGGGTGGCGGAGGACAAAGACCAGGACAGCAGGGTCAGGATGGCGGCAAGGGAAAAGGGGATTCTCATGGTGCTTGCTGGTGTGGTGGAATGGTAGATTCAGAGTCGGTCCAGGTACTCTCCTGTCTCGTGGACAAATTGGAGGAAACCGGGCATGAGCGCATCAGGAAAACGTTCATAGACGAATTCCCATGAAAACACACCCGAGTAGCCTCCCCTTTTCATTATGTCCATTGCGCTCTCCCAGGGGACATCCCCGAAAAACGCCGGTTTGTGAAGGTCGGCGCCGTGCGTGTTGTCATGCACGTGCGTGCAGAACAGGTACGGCTGGATGGCGGCGAACTCATCCATCGCCCTCTCCTTGGAGGCAACCTGCGCATGGCCGAAGTCCCAGCAGCACCCGGAGCCGGGGAACATCCGGATTACATCCAGCAGTTCCTGGATGCGGGAGCAGAAGCGTCCGCACCCGGTGACCTGGTGTCCGCATCCGTCCTCGAAGACGTTTTCAAAGGCGGGTTTCACGCCGAGACTGCTGCACAGTTCCACGGTGGGGGTCAGGCAGGAATGGGTGAAATCGAGGATTTCCGGCACGTCGTATGTGTTCTCCACGCGGTATTCGTCCGCATGGATGACCAGGAATCTGGCGCCCAGGATGGCGGCGGCCTCTGCCGCCCGGGGGGCGAATTTTCGGAACAAAGCCCCTGGCTCTGCATCCATCTGATAGCGGAAGAAGGGACAATGGGACTGCTCCACGCGCAATCCCAGGCGGTCAATCTCCCGGCGGGCCTTCCTGGCCCGTTCCAGATAGTCGGGGCACTGCACGTCCGTGAGGTAGTCCAGCGCGGTGAATCCTGCGTTCTGGCAGAGTTCCAGCGCCTGCGCCAGGGGGCGGTCAGGCTGGTTCCTGCGTTTCAGGACAAAGGCGAGATTGATTCCCTGTTCCATGGTCGGATGATTTTTGGATTGTCTTTGCGGGGAGGTAACTGTTCAGAGCCCCACCTGTTTTGATGTGCGCAGCATCGGATTTGCCACTTGAGCCAGGCATGCCAAGCGTAAGACCCCAACCTGCCCGCGAGGCCTTCAGGCATCGCGGATTGAAGTAGCCTGGGCTTCTGAATGGATGCGCGGGGAGAACCTATGCTTTCTTTGCAGGCAGCATCATGCCGCAGGTGACTGATGCCGCGACGAGATGCTCCCGGACAGGTGCGTGTCTATTGTCGAGCCTTGCCAGCAGCGTGGACAGCGCAGTCCTGGCGAGGACTGTCCAGTCATAGTTGATGCAGGCAAAGAGGGAATTGGGACTGGTCTGGTAGTTCACGGTGAGCATGGACAGTTCCTCGGGGAACCGCACGTCAAGGTTGGCCAGCATGTCATGCAGGGTGGTCGCAGCCGAGAGGTTCGGGGCGATGAGCACGGATACAAGCCGTTTCCGCACTGCGTTGGCTATGCGCTCCGCAACCTCCCATAGACGGGGGTAGTGGGTCGCCTGGGTCAGGGGAATGTAGATGTCGTGGGCTGTCTGCGGCCTCTGCCCCGTCGCCTCCATTGCCTCGTCAAGCCCACGCTCAAACATCCGCGTGTAGTCGGGTGTGCGCACCACGAAGATGCCGTGCCGACCGCAGGCCGCGACGCGGGACAACAAAGACCGCCATCCTGAAGGCAAGTCCATGTTCACCACGGACAGGCCTGTTTGCTCAGGCGGGAGGTTGACGTCCATCAGCACGGTTGGTATCTTGTCCCGCAGTGTTTCGATGATTTCAGCGTGTGGGCAGCCCAGCAGAACGCCGTCCACCAGCCTGTCCAGGATCAGCGGGCATTGGAAGCCCTGGATTTGGTGGTACCAGTAGTGGGTGAGGAAATATCCCTGCGCCTGCGCGCCCTCGTCCAGCAGCAAGGCGCGATGTGCCTCCAATGGGTCGTTGCAAAGCGATTGGCCGCCCTGATGGGAGATGTGCATCAGGATATGGGTCTGGGGATGGGCGTTGAGCGGCTCCCCGCGCCGAAGCATTCTGGCCCTGGCATTGGGGCGGTAGTCCAACTCGTGCGCCGCATCCCACACTTTCTTGCATGTGGCGGCGGAGAAGCCAGTGCGTCCGTTGAGGATGGCGCTTGCAGTGGAGACGCTCATGCCGGCGGAAACCGCCACGTCCTTGATGGTTGTCTGTTTGTTGTTGGCTTGCATGATGGTGTGATGAAAAGGACGCCTCTGTCATGGTTGCGGCTGCTCGACTTTGAGAAAACCCTCGTAGGGCTGGTCGCGCCGGATGTTGATGTTGCCGCAGTGACCGTCCAGATAGAGCGTGTTGGTCAGTTCGCCGTGCGGGGTGGGGGAGAGTTTGCCGTCGGGGACGGCGCCGTAGGCATAGACGGCATACCAGTAGTTCGGTTTGGTCGTCCAGCATCCTACGTCCAGAATCGTGATGTTCTTGGAGACATACTTGAAGTAACTGGTCTTCTTGTAGCCCTTGTGTGATGTCACCGCCAGACCGAAATTCTTGTTGCAGCCGAGCACATTGGTGTTTCCGCCGTAGCCCATCTGCATTCCCAGGTTGTTTTTGGGCCGTGTGGTGTTGCCGGGGCAGAAGAAGACCGGCCCCGCCGCCGGAAGGTACCCGGCCAGAAAGCCGAAGTCCTTATAGCCAAATGCCGCGTTGCCCTTGGTGTTGTAGGGAGCCCAGTGGGGATGCAGGCTTCCGACTTTGATGTCGGTGTCGATGACAGGACAAAGGTACCCATCTGCGTCATCATCGGTGTACAGCATGATGGCGAGACCAATCTGCTTGAGATTGCTTGTGCAGGAGATGGTTCTCGCCTTCTCACGCGCCTTGGCCAACGCCGGAAGCAGCATCGCGGCAAGCATGGCGATTATGGCTATGACGACAGAATAATCATTTGCATTCTAGTAAAAATGGTGTATATTAAGCAAAAGGTTTTTTCTCACCGTCAGAAGAAAAAAAAGGCAAAAAAAGGAAAGGTTCACTAAAATGAAGGACACAGGAAAGCAGAGCAAGAAG
>JAFRLP010000579.1 GCA_017431185.1 Victivallales bacterium
CAATGCGCCCAGACGTCAAACTGCCAAAGAGAATAGAGGGAAAGTGGATTTGGCTGAATGAGAATTCCACGGCTGATGTCCAGCACCTGTTTCTGCGTCAGGATTTCACCATCGATGAAATGCCAGGCGTGGCCGAACTCTGGCTGGCCGCACATTGCCATTTCCATGTCATCATCAATGGCCGTCCCTGCGCGGCGGGGCCGATTCCCCATCCGGGGGCGGGGAAGGCCGCATACGTGCTTCACGTTGATGTGACTCCGCTGCTGGAGGTGGGGATCAACCATGTCGCCATCTTGGCGCATGATTTCCGCACCGCGCTGGCGGGTGTGCGCTCCACCCTGACGGGGATATGGGCACAATTGGATGTCGATGGCGACCCGTCGCTGTGGACAGACCGCAATTGGCTCTGCGCCAGGGCCGCCAATTATCTGCCGACGGGACTGCGCACCGCCCCGTGTGACGTCGATGTGGAATGCGTCGATATGCGGGTGAGTTCGCAGGCATGGATTACGGAGGACTTCCGCAAGCTCAAGGCCTCCAAGAGCCTTGCCTGGAAGGAACCCAATCTGGTGAATCCCCCAACCACGGTGAAGGGCACGCTGGAGTCCATGGAGCAGTTGCCGCGCATCCCCGAACTGACCCCTGTGCAGAAAATCTGTTCGGAGGGCATGGTGGAACCCGTGGGGGCCACGACCTGGGTGGTCTTCGGCAAAGGCGAAGTCTCCGGCATCTTTGTCGGCGTGACGCGGGTCACCGCGCCTCAGGAGGGCGATTGCACGGGACTGTTCTTCAGCGAGGCTCCCAGTGTGCTGTACGTGAATGGCCAGAAGGTCTTCGAGCAGGCGCTGCCTCCGCTGCCGGTGAGAGGAACCGTCCCTGCCAGGCGGCATGACCGCCTGCAGTCGCTGGAGTTTGCCAGTCCCCAGATCACCGTGCATCTACAGGAGGGCGACAACCAGGTGATGCTGGTGCAGAACTGCGTGGCTGGAAGCAACAGCGCCACCTTTATCCTGCCCGAACTGCTGACGGGGGCATTCAAGGGCTGGGAGGGGACAGGCGGCTGGATTACCTTCGGGCCGATGAACTCGCCCATGCGGCTCATCCATCCCAACTTCCCCTTTGAGGACCTGGTCAAGACCCCTTTCATTCCAGACCCCATCTCCCCCTGCGACCCGAGCGTCTGGTATCTGGCGGCGTCATTCAACAAACTGGAGGGGGCGCACGCCGACCCCTCCATTCCGTTCTCCCTGGAGCCGGGGCATTTTGTGGTGTATGATTTCGGCCAGACCTTCTACGCCTTCCCGCGGCTTGCGTTGTCTGGCTCCAGCGGCGATGTCCTGGATATCGTCTGCGGCGAATGTCTGGGAGAGAACGGCGAGGTGCTGACGTATTTGCCGGATGGACGCCGCAACGCCACCACCCTGATCCTGGACAAGGGAATGCAGGAGTGGATTTCCGCCACGCCAAAGGGCGTCCGCTACCTGATGGTGGTGGCGCGCAAAACCCACGCGCCCGTGACGATGGAGCGCGTGGCCCTGTGGCAGGAGGCCCTGGACACGGAGACCCGCGGGAATTTCGTCTGTTCCTCCAATGCCCTCAATGAAATCTGGAATACCTGCGTGAGGACCCTGCGCGTCACCATGCAGGGCGTTTTCCTGGATTCTCCGACCAAGGACCAGGCGCAGATTCTGCCAGACGCGATGATTCAAAGCCGTGTCGCCTGCCTGGCCTACGGCGCCTGGGAATTGGCGGCGCAGTCTCTGGTCTCCTTTGCGCGGACGCAGTTCGAGACCGGCGAGATGAACGCCCTGAGTCCCTCGGGCCTGTTCCAGGCCGTGCCGGACTTCTCTCTGTGCTGGCCAACGTGGCTGCAAACCCACATTCTGTTCACTGGAAACAATGAACTGCTCAAGTCAATGGTCATTCCACTGGAGAAACTGATGGCATGCTATGACCATCTGGCCATTGAACCCGACGGGCCGTTGGGCGACCTGCATGAGAAGATGGGGGTCTATTGTTTCCTTGACCACGGGGACATTGACCGCCGCGGCATTGTCACTGGCCTGAATGCGATTTACTGCCGTGCATTGCTCTCGGCCTCCTGGCTGGTCACCCAGGCCGGAAACCATGAACTGGGGGAGGTCTATCGCCGCCGCGCCAGTCGTGTCGCGGGAAAGGTCCATGCCTTGACCTGGGATTCGCAGAGGCATCTGTTTGCCGATGCGTTCTACGACGGCGAGGCCTCTCAAAAATACTCCTGGCAGAGCAGTCTGCTGGCCTTGTACGGCGGCATTGCCCGCCCCGAGGAGTACGATGAAATCTGGAACACGCTGTTCTCGGACGAGCCGCCATTCGAGCGTCTGGCGGACAGCGAGTACAACAACCCCTATTTCAAGTACTATGTGCTGGAAGCCGCCTTTGCCCTGGGACATCGCGATTGGGCGCTGAAACTCATTGAGCACTACTGGGGCGGTATGAACCGGGCCGGCGCCAATACCTGGTGGGAACTGTACACACCCAGCACCCCTGAAATGAATCTGCGCCCCTGCGCCAAATGCCAGGGGTACGGTGTGTCGCCTGCCTCGTTCCTCATTTCGGAGGTGGCGGGCATCCGTCCCGCCGACCCTGGCATGCGCCTGGTCTATTTCAATCCGCTGCCTGGGGACGTGAAATGGGTGAATGCCTCCATTCCCACGCCGAATGGCCTCATTCACATTGAATGGAAATTGGGTGATGACGGCTCCTTCATGGCGACCATCAATTCGTCCTATCCGCTTTCAGTGGTTCCCGTGCTTTCCGTCTCCGTCGCCGAATCCGCCACCTTCTCCGTCAACGACAAGGTCACGATTCTGGCGCAGGATGAGGAATAGGGTGCGTTTCTGAAGAACGTTCAACTTGAATTCATGTCAGTTCATTCCATGACCAGAAGCGAGCATCCCCTGTTTTCGTCTCCTGGCAATCCGCGGAATTCCGAGGGTGCTTTCGTCACGCTTGACGATGGGCGAATCCTGTTCATCTACTCCCGCTACAACGGGGTGGACTGGCATGACAACTCCGCCGCTGACCTGGCATGGTGCTGCTCCGCGGATGACGGGCGCAGTTGGAGCGAGCCTCGGATTCTCTTACGCAACGATTGTCCTCAGGGCAACCTGATGAGCGTTTCCCTGCTGCGTCTGGCCGATCATCGCATTGCGCTGCTGTATTCCGCCAAACGCCCCATGGCCGATGAGGATTATCCCGCCTACATTCCCGTCTTTCGCTATTCCGATGATGAGGCGAAGACCTGGAGTCCGGAGAACCGACTTTCAGGCCCGCGCAACATCATCTGCATCAACAATGACCGAATGGTCCAGTTGAAGTCCGGACGGCTGCTGGTGCCGAATGCGCGAATCACGGTGGCCAAGACCCCGAAAGGGCGGGCCTTCTATCCCCTTGTGTCCACCGTGATGTACTCTGATGATGGCGGCGCGAACTGGTTTGATTCCCTCTCCCTCCTGTATCCGCCCCAGGATAGCGCTTCGGGGCTTCAGGAACCAGGATTGATTGAACTCAATGATGGCCGCCTGATGCTGTGGGCACGCACCGACCTGCGCTGCCAGTACCGCAGTTTCTCCAGCGACCAGGGAATGACCTGGACCACCCCCCAGCCTTGGCGGGAATTCGCCAGCCCAGTGGCTCCCCTCTCCCTCAAACGGGACCCCGTCGATGGCAAACTGGTGGCCGTCTGGGTCGATGCCGACCCTTGCTGGGGGATTGCTCCCGTCCATCAAGGCACCTGGGGACGCGCGCCGCTGGCCATGGCCTTTAGCCGTGATGACGGAGCCTCCTGGCAGGACAGGCAGCTTCTGGAGAATGACCCCACCTGCGGATACTGCTACACCGCCATCCATTTCACGCCTACCGCCATCCTGCTGGCATATTGTTGCGGAGGACGGGGGAAGTACACGCTGCAGGATACGAAAATCGTCCGTCTGGCACGAGAGTCAACCTGAGAAATGGCATCTATTCAGGCAATGCCTCGCCAGTCAACAGCATGAACTTCTGGGCAAGGATGATTTTGCGGTTGGCCGCCCTGTCCTCGGCCAGGCTGCGCAGACTTTTGAGTTCGCTTTCCAGACGGGTGATTTGCAGTTGCTGCCTGGCCTGCGCCTCGTCGAAGCTGCGTTCCATCAGTGCCTGGAGTTGGGCTTTGCACTCCTGATGCTCTTGGGCACGTGCGGGATTGCCCTTGAGGTCACGGATTTTGCGCGCCAGGGTGCGTATTTCGCTTTCCGTGCGCAGTTGCCTGATTTGCCGCTCGTATTCGTCAGGCTGCCTCTCCTTCAGCGCAATGATTTCCTGAAAGCGTTTGAGCATCAGTTCCAGGTATGGATAGGCGTGTTCAGGGTGCGCCTGGCAGCGACGCAGCCACTCCGTCAGCAAATCCGGGGCGTGTTCCCGGTAGAACTGCTCCAGCACGTCCAGAGGCAAGTCTGGATAGTTTTTCTGCGCCAGGGCCAGGTTCTGCTGGCGCACCGTCTCCCCCGTCTCATCCACGGCAGAAGGCTCTGCGGGACGGTCTTCCGCCCGCAGGCAACAGAGCGACGACAGCAGTATGCAGAGAATCAGGCGCATTGGCGGGATTTACGTCAGGATTTCCCGAATGACCCGTTCGGGGGCATCCTCCAGAAGATAGTGTGAGGCCTCGGGCAGGGAGACGGCACGGGCGTGGGGGTAAATCTCGCGCCAGCGGTCATAGAATCCAGTGTGGAAACAGAAATCCTGCGCTCCCCAGATAAGCGTAATCGGCTTGTCCTGGAGCAGTGGCAACCCCTCCTGGATGGCTTTGAGCGTGTTCCAGGTCGGATGCGTTGGCTTGAGCGGGATGTCCTGGACAAAGCGCTGGGTGGCGATGCGGTCATGCCAGTTGCCATAGGGGGCGCGATAGCCGTCAGCCACCTCCTTGGGCAGACGCCTGGCCGCCGCCATGCGGATGGCTCCCTCCACAAAGGCGTTGCATCCTCGGATGAGGAACGCGCCCAGGAAGGGGCAGCGTCCCAGAAAGATGCGTTTTGGGCAGTCATCCGACAAATAGGCGGCGGTGTTCATCAGGACGATGCGGCGGATGTTTTCGGGGTGTCGCACGGCGTATCCCATTCCGATGCCGCCGCCCCAGTCGTGGAGCACCAGGGTAATGTCCTTGAGGCGAAGGTCCTCGTCAAGCCATTTTTCGAGGTTGCGGATGTGCCCGTCGAGGTGGTACGGCCACTCCTGGGGCTTGTCGGACAGCCCGCAGCCGAGGTTGTCGAGTGCGTAGGCGTGGTAGCCCGCCTGGGCGGCTGCTGGGATGAGCTGCCGGTAAAAGAACGACCAGGTGGGGTTGCCGTGCAGCATCACCATGGGGCTTCCGTCCCCCTGCTGGACATGGTGCAGCCTGTATCCGTCAGGCGATGTCGTGAAATTGGGTTGGAATGGATAGAGGTCTTTCCAGGTCATTGCAGCAATTGGTTGATTTGTCCGAGGTAACCGGCGTAGAAACTGATGATGCGGAAGGCTAGGAAGATGACCAGTAGGATGTACAGGATGACTGGCAGGATTTTGGCCAGGACCGCCATCCGCATCTCCGCCGACTCCAGGGAGAGTTGGGCGATGCGGGCGCAGAACTCCGGCAGTTGGCCCGTCTGCTCTCCTGTTTGGACCAGTGTCGGAAGGGAGGAGTGGGCCTCGCGGCTCATC
>JAFRLP010000580.1 GCA_017431185.1 Victivallales bacterium
GATGGCGTCATGCGCCAGTTCCTCTTCAGGCCCATTGAAATGCACGGAGAAGTCTCCCGCAAGGTAGATGCTCTCCACCTCGCTGACAAACCACAGTTTGTTGTACTCCGCCTCATGGTGGGTGGCCTTTTCGACGTTCTGGTAAACCACGTCGGGCTGGGTGTAGCGCATGGAGAGGGCGAGGGTGTTGCGTCCCGCTTTTGCAGGCGGCAATGCGACACGACGAAACGCCGTGTCGAACACGTATCCGGCGTCCTTGGCCTGGAAAGGCGCGCCGTTCAGGGCGAACCGGAAACGTTCAGGGTTCTCCACCATCAGCGAAAGAGGCGTGTTCAGATCAAAGTCGGGCGCGACCTCGAAATCGAACTCCATGTCCAAATCCGCGTCCTTGCGGCGTCCCAGCAGGATGGTTTGCAGTGAAATGACGTCTTCGTCCTGCCATTCGCCGCCGTCAATGCGATAGCGGCAGCGGTCCATCGTCAGGAAGTTTTCGCCGACATGTTCGACCCGCATCCACTGCGACAACGGAATGGAGGCATGCCCAAGAGGCTGGAACAGGGCCTTTCGTTCAGCGGCGGGCGGAATGTCCATCGGCTGGTCAGGCACATAGAGGCAAACGGCGTCACCGGCGCCGAGATGACGGTCAAAGGCGAGCCAGTGGCGGTCGCAGGTCGTCTCGTCAATCGCCAGTCTGGTCAGTTCGCCCGTCACCGCGTCAAGCAGACAGACCTGCGGGCCGGTCGCAGGAAGGCGGAAGCGGAAGAGATGCGGATTCTCGTCATCCAGGGAGACGAAATAGTAGAACCAGCCACGCTCCTTTTTGCATCTCATGCGGCGGCGGGCGCAGACCAGTTGGGTGGCGGGGGCGGACAGGCACTCCACCTTTGGCAAGGCGTCGTCCTCTGCCAGGAAGGCCGCCAGCTGTTCGGCGGTGTCGAAGGTCTGCACGGTGCGGAGCCAGGCGGTCAGTTCGTCGTCCGCCACGCCATCCACCAGACGGAGGCCGCCATCCACGGGATTGCGCACGGCAAAGACCCGTCCGCCCTCCTCGTGGAGCCGTCTCACCATCTGGTAGGTTTTCCGCGAGATGTTCATCATCGGCGGAATGACGACGGTGTTGTAGATGGCTTTGCCGAGATGGAAATGTCCGCCACCGCAGTAGCCGATTTCGGAGAGCATCAACTCGTCCCCATAATGATGGGGGACGAACCGCGCGTCCAGGCAGGCGGTCAAATCACGCAGGCCATTGGTGTAGTATTCGATGCGCCTGCGCTGCCCCTTCGTCTCCCCTCCGATGCACCAGGCGGTGGACTCGGGATGAAGCACAAGGACATGGACTTGGTTTTCGCCTTTGCTCAGGAGCATGCCCACGCGCGAGAAGGAGTCGTTGACCATGCGGTAATCCTTCCACCAGGGCTGGTGATAACTGTCGCTGGAGGGATAGTCGCGCTTGCGCTGTCCCCTCAGGGTGTAGCCCAGCAGGTGCTGGCAGAGCAGATTGACTCCGTGCGCCAGTTGGGTCTGGAAGACCGTGCGCATTCCCCTGAAGTTGATGTTCCAGCCACAGCAGGCGAAACTTTCGGTCAGGACCTGCTGCTGTCCCATCTGCGCCGCCACGGACATCACCTGGGTCATGGCGACAGGAGACGGATGCCACCGCCCCAGCATGTCCATTCCGGGAATACTGTAATACTGGTACTGGGGCATAATCGCCCCGTTGGAGTCAAGCTGGTGGTAGAGTGTCTCCTCCTGGACATGATGGCCAGTCAGAAGCCAGCCATGGTCATCGCACCATGCGCGGATTTGCTTCATGAAATGGTCGCGGAACAACTTGGCGGTCAGCCGACGATAGCGCACCCGCACGGCAGCCGCGTTCTGAAAACCGTCCAGAAACATGGCAGGCAATTCCGGCAGAAGCGCGCGTCCATACTCCTTCCGATATGCATCCTCCAGCACCCATGACCAGGGGATGCCGTCGCGGGAGAGCTGCGGTTCGTCCGTAAAGATGCCCTTCAGGTGCGCCAGCAGTTCCTTGGGCAGCGTCTCGTAGTAGCGCTGATGGGTGACTCGCAGGAACTCGGCGACCACCTCCGCGTCCATGTTGTCCACATAATAGGGGTTCACATCGTAGTAGAGGCGCAGGACTTTCCCCGCATAGCCCGACGGCAATTCCGGCCCCAGCAGTTCAGCGGTGTCCGCCGCATAGCAGGCGATGGTCAGTTCGCGCTCTGGCAACTCCTCGGGCGTTCCCTGTTCCATGCGCAGGTACTTCTGCTGGTACTTCAGCCCCAGGCCGCTGACCAGCCCGCCGCCGAAGCCGGAGGGCCAGCCGTTCTCGTCATAGAGCCACCCGTCCATGCCCTGCTTGCCGGCCTCGTCCAGGCAGGCCTCGACGCAGGCCATCCATTCGGGGGAGAGATACTCGGTCTGGAGACCGCCGCGCGCGTGCATGAAGAAGCCGCCGTGCCCCGTCTTCTTCATCTCCCGAATCTGCCAGCGCAGCATCTCGGGGTCCAGTTTGTCGTTCCAGCTCCAGAAAGGAACAGGGCGGTATTGCCTATCGATTGTCGTGAAATCCATGAATTGACGTTGAGGGAAAAGGTATTGGAATCAACCCCTTAATATATACGAAAAAGGAGAGAGCGCAAGTGTGAACCTTGCTGTCCGGAGAACTTGCCGGCGCATCTAGTGTCTAATTGCGCAAATATCTGCGCAATTAGACACTAGAAGAACTCCCGAAGCAGGCCGGCGCCAATCAGCAGAAGGAGAATGGCGGAGCAGAAGCATAGCGCGGCCCGTGTCTTGCGGAATGTCGCATGACGCCGGGACAAGGAGTGCCTGGGGACGTTCCAGGCCAGGCACGCACCAAGCCTGGCCCTCTTGCCGCCTGACCGCCGGTCTGCCATGGTCCTTCCCTCAGTTGATGATGCCGCCGCCGTCGCTCAGGAAGATGCCCTTCAGGTTCATCTTGAGTTCCTGCGGATTGTCCGAGAACTTGAAGGCCGTCTCCTCGGTGATGTCGCCGTTGTTGACATGCTCCAGCAGGCACTTGTTGAAGCTCATCATGCCTTCCTCGCCGCCGGCTCCGATGGCCTGGGGCAGTTTGTCAATCTTGTTGTCGAAAATCAACTTGCGCACAATCGGCGTGTTGATGAGGATTTCCAGGATGGGCACCACGCCCTTCCCGCCCGCCTTGGGGGCGAGACGCTGGCAGATGATGGCGCGCAAGGTCTCGGAAAGACCTTTGCGCACGGCGTCGCGCTCCTCAATCGGATACATGTCCAGAATGCGGGTCAGGCTCTGCGGCGCGCTCTTGGTGTGCAGGGTGGAGATGACCATGTGGCCGGTCTCCGCCGCCGTCAGCGCCGTCTCGAAGGTCGTGCGGTTACGGAGTTCGCCGACCATGATGATGTCCGGGTCCTGACGCAGGGCGTGGATGAGCGCGGAGTCAAAGGAGACCGCGTCCAGCCCGACCTCACGCTGCTCAAAGAAGCAGAGGTTGTCCTGGAAGGTGTATTCGATGGGGTCCTCGATGGTGATGATATGGTCTTCGCGTGAGTTGTTCACGTAGTCCAGCATGGCGGCCATGGTGGTTGACTTGCCGCTGCCGGTCGTGCCGGTGATGAAGATGATGCCGTTGCGCGCGTTCATGATGGTCTTGAGAATGTCTGGCAGGCCGACCTCCTTCACCGTGGGGGCCTTGCTCTTGACATGGCGGAAGGTGAAGGCGTGCTTGCCGCGCTGCCGATGCAGATTCACGCGGAAGCGACCGATGCCCTCCTCTTCCCAGGCAAAGTCGAAATCGCCCTTCTCGTCATAGGCCTCCCGTTTTCCGGCGGGCAGAATCTCCTGGATGGCGGTTTCAAAGAACACGCTGTCCGTCATGAAGTCCGTATCGACCAGTTTGCTGTCGATGCGCAGTCGCACATATTTGTCCTCACGGATATGCAAGTCGCTCGCACGGTTCTCCACCGCGTACTTCAATATGTCAAACAGCACGGAGGCGGGGCGGACGGGACGGCGCACCACAAACGACAAAACCTGGCGCTGGCGTTGCAGATTGCCCAGAAAACGGCTCCCATCCTCTCCGTAAAACAGGAAATTCTCATTGATGAAGTCGCTCCCGTCGTCATCATTGATGAGTTTGTCGAACTGTTTTTCAGGAAGCATCTCCTGCATGAGAGCGACGAA
>JAFRLP010000581.1 GCA_017431185.1 Victivallales bacterium
GATCTCGACAAGCGCTTCGTCGCCAATGGCAGTATACGGCACAAAGACTATGCCCTCCGCCGTCCGGGCAACACCTTCTCCGCCGAAGGCCAGGTCATCGATGGTGACTGTAAGTTGGAAACCAGGGGAAAACATTGGCAATGAACAGTGAACAGTGACCAATTGGGACGATTGCCCCTTTTCTTCATGGTGGGATTGGACAGGCGCGTCCGCCCCTCCTGCGATTCATCGTCAGGCGAGTTGTTCGCGTAGCGCGCACCCAGGGGAGACGTGGGGCACGGGGAGGCCGCTGAGGCGCAATGGACCATGCGGATAGAAGCGATGGCAGAGCCAGGGCAGTTCTTCAGGATGGGTCTCCAGCCTTTGGGCCGCTGGAATTTCAGTGATGGACAGGGAGGTGCCCAGAGTCTTGGCGGCCGCCTCATAGACCTGCCGGATTTCCAGGGTCTCGGGGCCGGGGCAGTCCAGAATTCTCCCTGTCGTGCCTGATGAGGAAGGACAGGCCAGAATGAGTTCGACGAGGTCGCCGACGTAGATGGGCTGGCAAAGGAAATGCCCACCACCCGCCAGGCGGAGCGCCTCGCCCCGCCGAAGCCGGGCGGCCACGTCGTCATCGTGGAGATGCTCGGGGAAGAAATCCAGACGTCCACCGGCGCCCAGGACGATGGTTGGCCGCAGAACCGTCCACCGACGGGTTTTGTCTTGGCATAGCAGCATTTGCTCGCAGCGTCTTCTTTCCGCGAAATCCGACTGGTCTTCAAGGTAGACGGCTCCTTCGTCGGTTTGCGGGAAGGTGCGGTGTTTCGGGGCATATACCTGGTCGGTGGAAAGCACGACCAGATGGGTTTGCCCTGTGCCGCAGAAGAGCGCGAGGTCTTGCCGGATGTGCTCGGGGGCCCAGGCCAGGCAATCGACAACGAGATCGAAAGGCTGGAGGGGTTTGGGTTGTTTGAGAGACCACTCCAACAGCGTGTTGCTGAGTTCGCCAGGCTGCTTTCGATCGGCCTTCAACGCCTCGACACCATCGGGAATCGGACGCCGCCCGCGGGTTACGATCGTGACCTGATGCCCTGCCTGTATTGCCCGCCTCGCCAGATTTCCCGAAATGAAACCGCTGCCGCCGAGAATTAAAATCCGAAGCCGGGCGGGTTTCCCTGCGGAGAACAACTGCGGCTTAGGCTCCGTGGATAAGACCGATGTGGATTGAACCAGGCCATGGCTCCACGGATGCACGACGGGCGAAGAAGACACGCGGCCGCCTGGCACGGGTGGTTCAAGGTGGATGTCGTGGGAAGACGGCAAGGCGGGAGGTGGGAGGTTAGAGGTTAAAGGCCAGAGGTTAGAGGTCAGAGGTTAGAGGTCTCAGGCCCCAGCCATTAGATCTCAGGTCCGAGGTCTGAGGGGGAACGAACTAGTCCAGGAAAAGATTGTCGATGAGTCGGGTTTTCCCGATGTAGGCGGCAATGGCCAGAAGGGCGGGCTGGTCGATGGTCCCGATGGGGCGGAGGGTGGCACGCGACATCACGTCCACGTAATCGATGGAGTCGGCGGCAGGAAGGAGTTCCTGGAGGACGGCATCCTTCAGCGCCTGGGCGTCACGCTCCCCGGCGTCGAATTTTGCCTGTGCTGAGCGAAGTCCGCGGGAGAGCGCCAGCGCACGGGTGCGTTCTTCGGCGGAAAGGTATTTGTTTCTGGAGGAACGTGCGAGGCCGTCCTCCTCGCGCACCAGCGGTGCCTGGATGATCTTGATGGGCACGTTGAGGTCGCGGACCATGCGCTCAATGACGAGGGCCTGCTGCGCATCCTTGCGTCCGAAGACCGCCACGTCCGCCATGGTGATGTTGAAGAGCTTGAGACAGACCGTGCAGACGCCGCGGAAGTGGATGGGGCGGAAGGCGCCGCAAAGGGTCTGGGAAAGGCTGTCTTCGGAAACCCAGGTGGAAAAGTCCGGCGCGTACATCTCGGCAGGGGACGGATGGAAGATGGCGTCAACGCCAACTTCTTCGCAAAGGCGGCGGTCGTGTTCCAGGTCCCGCGGATACTTGTCCAGGTCTTCGGTGGGACCGAACTGGGTTGGGTTCACAAAGATGGTGGTGACGACACGGTCGGCGTTCTGCCGGGCGATGCGCATCAGCGAGAGATGCCCGTCGTGCAGATAGCCCATCGTGGGGACCACCGCGATACGTTCGCCTGCTTTTTTCCAGGCGGTGACACGTTCACGTATGGCGGCGACTGTAGTAAGTAGTTCCATGGTTTTCCTGGCAATGGCACGAGTCCTGAAACCTGCGGCTTGGGGTTTCCAACATGTTCTCGGCGATTTTATGCGGGGAAATCGCCGTTTTTGACTTCGGAGACATACTGGCGGATGGCCGCGATGGCGGTTTCGCCGAGTTCGGCATAGCGTTTGGCGTGCTTGGGGGTGAAGCCGCCGGCATTGAGTCCGAGGAGGTCGGCGAGGACCTGAACCTGTCCGTCCGTCGCCGGGCCTGCGCCGATGCCGATGGTCGGCGTGGCGACCTGGGCGGTGATGGATGCGGCCAATTCGTGGGGGATGCCCTCCAGCACCATCATGCAGACGCCGGCCTTCTCCAGCGCCTTTGCGTCCGCGACGAGCGCCTGGGCTTCGTCGTCGGCTTTTCCGTGGAGACGATAGCCGCCGTCCTTGAGGACCGACTGCGGGAGAAGCCCGATGTGCCCGACGACGGGGATGCCGACGGTGACCAGCCGCTCGATGACAGGAAGCATTGCGAGACCGCCCTCCAATTTCACCGCGTCGGCACCGCATTCCTTGAGGTAGCGGCCGGCGTTGCGCACGGCTTCCTCAACGGAGACCTGGTAGCTCAGGAATGGCATGTCGCCAATCACAAAGGCGTTTGGCGCACCGCGGCGGACGGCGGCGGTGTGTGCCAGGGACTCTTCCAGAGTGACGGGGATGGTGTTGGAATAGCCCAGCACGGTGTTGCCCATCGAGTCGCCCACGAGGATGGTGGGCACGCCTGCGGCCTCCGCCCAGGCGGCAGTGCATGCGTCGTAGGCGGTGAGCATCAGGATATTTTCTCCCCGAGCCTTGTAGTCGCGCAGGGTGCGGACGGTGATTTTCTGGTTGGTGTTCATGGTCGTATTGAGGGACACTGGCATGACAGGAGGTCAATTCGGAAAGTAGATCTTCAAGAGTTCACAAGCCTCGGAACTGCCGGAAGCGGCCGCCTGTTGAAGCAATGTCCTTGCGTAGGTGCGGTCTTCGGTGACGCAGGTGCCGTCCAAATAGCAGATGGCGACCTGTATGATGGCAATCGGGTCGTTGGAGGCGACTGCCGCATCCAGGAGTTCCTGCGCTCGCTTGGGATTGGC
>JAFRLP010000582.1 GCA_017431185.1 Victivallales bacterium
GGACGCCACTGCCAGTCAGCGACCCCACGTGGTAGGTGTTGTTGGAGCAAGTCGAAATCGTCGAGCCGCGGCGGCCGGCATAGGTGCGGCCCTCGACCCAGTCGGCGTCACTGGCTTTCAGCGTGCCAATCGAGAACGGATGCTCGCCCGGGATCTCGGGGCAGTAGAAGATGCTGGCGCCGCAGTAGCTTACGTCCTTCTCGCCGGAAAGCTCGGCCGTCCCGGAAATCGACGAAGGACCGGAGCTGGACTTTGGATAGAAATCGAGACGGCATCCGCGCTGGCCGACGGTCGCCGTCTTGCCGACGACCTGCCCGGTCATCGTCAGGCGGTGGGAATACCCAGTGAGGCGCGGACCGCCGTTGCCGGAACTGCGCGTCGTTGATGACGGGCACGACCAGATGCGGGAGCCGGTTATAGGCCTGCATCTCCACAAATTTCGGGTCAATGAGCAGAAGTTGCAATTCGTCTGGCGTGAACTTTTTGACGAGGGAGACGATGAAGGAGTTGAGCAGAACGGATTTGCCGCTTCCGGTTGTGCCGGCCACCAGCAGGTGCGGCGCACGCGCAAGGTCGGTGACGATGTTCTTTCCCTCAATGTCCTTGCCCACAATCAGGGGGAGCAGCGCCTTGCTCTCCGTCCACGCCGAAGATGCGAACAGATTGCCCGCCAATACGGGGTCGGGGTGTCGGTTGGGCACCTCGATGCCCGCATAGTCATGTCCGCTCACCGGGGCGAGGATGCGCAGGCTCTCCGAGGCCAAAGCCATTTTCAGTTCATTTTCCAGAGAGGAGATGGCGGTGGTCTTCACTCCTTTGCCCACTGTTATCCTGTATTGGGTCACTTGAGGGCCGCGGATGGCCCCGCTTTCATCATGCAGGAACCGGAAGCCCTCCTGGTTGTCGCCACGCTCTTCGCCGACGGTGGCGTCAAGGCGGAAATCCTCCAGGCACTTCTGTATCTTGCCCTTGACCTCGATGATCTCCTTCTTGTCGTAGGCTTCCGTGATGTTCTCGACGCGGAACAAGTCCAGGCCAGGCAATTGGTAGGGCGCGGGAGGGGGCGGTGGCGGAGAGGGCTTGGCTGGCGCCACGACCTCCGGCTGCTTCGCGTGGTCGTCAAACTGGATTTCCATCTGGCCATGGTCATCGCCACCCTCTTTCGCCCGTTTGCCCGCCGTCTTGCGGTGGCGGTTTTGCTTGTTCTGGAATTCACTCAGGAGTTGCTGAAGGTCTTCGTGAGTGGGGTCCAAAGGGCGTGCCCCCTGCGCTTCGGGCACGGGCTTTGGAGCGGGAGCCGCCACGGGGTCGACGGGGGCCTTCTTTTCGGGGGAGGATTGGGGAGCGCCCTCAGCCACTTCGTGCTGCCCCCGAATGAAACGCCACAGCGGACTTTGCAGACGGGCCAGAAAACGCAGCCGCAGATAACGCAACAGCACCGCTCCCTGCCGAAACAGCGCAATGGACCAGCCATTATGCCTCTTTTGTCGTAAAACTTGATGCGATGACATAAAAAAGTACGCTCTCCTCTTTGTTTTTTTCATAATATACACTATAGTTTGCAAGTTGTTTTCGCGTTTGACGTTTTTTCAGGAGAGGAACGTTTTTTTCATCCTCTTCCAGGGACGGGGTTGATATGAGCTGCACCAAAGAATCCTTGCTTGCTGAAATAGAGTCCGACCCGCTGGCTGCGGTGAAGGCGCATCGCGCAGTGCGGGATATCCAGCCGCAGACCTTGCGGGAACTGGCCTCCGGCCAGGCCTCGGAGAAGGTTCTGCTGTTTCTGGCGTCCTATCCCGATGTGCCCAGCCGTGTGCTGGAGAGGCTCTTCACGCCCGAGGCCAGCATTGAGGTGCTCTGCGCCCTGGCGGACAACTCGCGCACGCCGTCCAACATCCTTCTGCAATTGGCCAAGCACGAGAGCATTGACGTCCGAAAGACTCTCGCGGGGGCGCGTGACATCAGCCTGCAATGCGCGATGCAGTTATCTGGGGATTCCTCGCCCGAGGTGCGTTGCATCCTGGCGAGGAATGCCGCCATTTCCACGAAAATCCAAATCATTCTCCGAGACGACGAACTGCCATTTGTCCGCTCCAGCCTTCTGGAGAACGCCAGGCTGGACGAGGAGGTGCGCAACTCCCTCGCAGAGGACATAGACCCCACGGTGCAGGCCGCCGCTCTGTTGACCCGCAAGATGGACGAAAAAACCCTCCTGGAGTGGGCGCAGTCCGACGAGCACTTCTCGCAGGCCATCCTGCTGACACGTCCACAGCTTCCCGACAAAGTGCTGGAGGCTCTCTGCTTCAGCACCCACGCCGATATCCAGAAGGCCGCCGTTGACCGAAAAAAACTGACGGTCGATGAGATGCTTGGCTTCGCTCACCAGGGAGACGAGGAACTGCGTCTGAAAATCGTTGCCTGTCCAGACTTGCCGGAATTGGTTCAGACCATCTTGGCGCAGGACCCCAGTCCGCGTGTGCGGCGTGCCTTGGCGGGCAGTCCGGCCCTGGCTGTCGCCGGAGCCAACGCCCTGGCCCAGGATGAGGACGCGGAGGTGCGCTCCGCCCTAATCGCTAATCTTGCCACTCCGTTGACCACGTTGCTGCAACTGGCCGGGTCAGGGGACAGCGCCGTGCTGAAGAACCTGGCCTCCCGTCCCTGCCCGCAGGATGTCATGGATTTGCTTTACCGTCGGGGAGACGATGACGTGTTCTACCACCTCGCCTATCGGGGCGCCATCCCCCATGGGATGCCCGCCGCGCTGCAAAAGCGGCTGGCGGAACACAGTCTCCCCTCTCTGAGGGCTTTGGCCGCCTCGGCGGACGATTTGCCCATCTTCCTTCTGGCGCAGCTGGCCAGGGACATTGCCCCCATGGTGAGGCTGGCGGTGGCGCGAAACTCCATCACGCCCGTCTCCCTGCTGGAACTGCTGGCGACGGATGGCGACCGCAAAGTCCGAAGCAAGGCGGAGGAAATGCTGGCCAGACATCGCTCCGAACAGCCCGCTCCGCCTCTGTTTCAGGAGGAGGCCCCCGCGAATGGCCAGGCTCTCCCTGAAACCGACGAGGAGCCCGTGTCCGGCGCCGAGGCGCAGGACGAGGAGGAAGACGGAGAGCAACCCTCCCTGTTCCAACGTTTTCTCAAGCAGGTCGTCAGCCCCGACGAGGAGGGCTGAACCTCATTATGCGCTTTTTCTAAACAGATAAAATACCGCAGGGCGGGAGACCGCCCAGAGGAGCAAACATGGCAAAGACACCAATTTCGACACAACCGTTGACCTTCGTCGAAATCGTGATGAGGGCGAACACGGAAACCATCCGCAAAGCCCTGGAGGCACGGGAGAAGATTGACACCTTGCTGGTGCAGCGTGAGGAGGCCTACCGCCGCATTGCCGCCTTGGAGGCGCAGGTGGATGAGGTGATGGGCGGCGCCGGACAATTTGTCTTCCCCGAGCCGCCGCTGCCCGTGGCTGGCTTTGGGGGGCGTCCCGCCGTTGCGCCGAAGAAGCCCGCTTCGGCGCCCGCCAAGGCTGACAAGGAACCAGCGGAGCCGGTGGCGGAAGGCGGCGAGAAGAAGCCTGTCATCAAGAAAGAAGAGTAGGGTTTGTTCTCACTGGCGCCTTTATGCCGAATCCACGTTCCATAGAACTGATAGACCTTCTTCACCGTCGTGAAGAGGAGTTTGTCACGGTCTGGAAGTGTGAGCAGGAAGTCATCCGCATCATGGGAATGCCTGACTTCCCATTTGCACCACCGCCTGATTTGCCGTCGCTGCGCCCCGTGCCAAAGGGGAAGGGGCGCCCGCGGACGCCGAAGGAGTCCCCGACCAAGGGGCCGAAGGTGCGTGCCTTGCGCACACCACAGGAAAATGCCTATCGCCTGGTCTTTGTCTATAACGGGGTCCGTCAGGACAGTTTCCAGACAGACCAGAAACTCATAGAGACCCTCATGTCGCTGGAACTGACGGATTTCCGGCTCCTGGCAGTTGAGACGGTCTCGTTCCGCGCGCCAGAGGACTGGGATACCTGCGAGTCCCTTTGGGAAACCTCCCAATAGCCGCTTGGAATGAAGCGCGGTTTCCCCGCCCCGTCCTCACTCACCAACTTCACCCTGGATAAACAATGAAACTGACAAAGAAATGGCATGGCTTTACGCAAGGGGTCTCCACTCGCCTGGCCTGGCTCGCTCCCTGGTGCGAACTTCTGCGGATTCCCAATCTGTTCACCGTCTATGGTGACGTTCTGGCGGGTGCGGCGCTGGGATGGCTGACATTGGGAAACTGGGAGACCCTCTCCATCGGTCGGGTGTTTGCGGCAACCATGGCCTCTGTTCTGCTATATGCCTATGGCCTGATTGAAAATGACTGGGTAGATGCTCCGGAGGACTCCAGGATGCGTCCCGAACGTCCCATTCCCAGCGGTCGCATCAGCAGCCTGGCGGCAGCCCTGGCGGGTTTGGCGTGCGCGGCGGCGGGAATGGTTCTGGCCGCCTGCTGCGGACGCCGCGTGTTTCTGGTTGCACTGGTGTTGCTTTTGGCGATTTCCGCCTATAATTTCTGGCTGAAGGGCAACCGCATGGCTGGAGCCGTGGGCATGGGGCTGTGCCGCGGGTTGAGCATGACTCTGGGGTGCATGCTGTTCGGCTTCACGGTGCCCATGCTGTTCCCCGTGCTGGGCGTGGCCGTGTTCATTGCCCTGGTCACCTTGCTGGCCGACCGCGAAGACGTCGCCCA
Organism: Victivallales bacterium; assembly: GCA_017431185.1. The sequence goes on from JAFRLP010000582.1 coordinate 4,732, forward strand.
GCAACCGACTGAACATGTGTTCTATCCCTCCTTGGCGTTTCTGGCGGCCTGGGTGATAACTGTCCCCTGCCTGTTCAGCCGTATCGGCGGCTGGGGCTGCGGTGGCTCGCTGCTGCTGGTTCTGCTGGCCATCGCCCTCTCGCTGCACGCCGCGTTCCGCGTGTACGGGCATCGCGTCGGCCCGCGCCAGATGCATCCTTTCATCGGCCATCTTATCCTCTGCCTCATTCCCTGGCAGAGTTCCTGGTGCCTGCTGGCTGTTCCGCATCACACGGTGGCCATCCTGCTTTTCGCGTTGCTCTCCTACCTGCTGGCCAATGGCCTGGCCAGGCATTTCTCCCAGTCCTGACAGAAAACGAAAGGACTCCAATGCTGGAAACCCTTCATATCCACAATCTCGCGCTGGTCAGTGAACTGGACGTTGACTTCGGCCCGGGGCTGAACATCGTGACTGGCGAGACTGGCGCGGGAAAATCCCTCATCATCGGCGCAGTGCAACTGCTGGCGGGAGGGCGCGCCACGCCCGCGCTAATCCGCCGCGGCGAAAAATGCTGCGAGGTCGCGGGGGTGTTCCAGCTGAACGCATGCCATGAGGCTCTGCGGAAAGACCTGGAGGCCAAACTGCTTGAAGCGGATATCCCCGCCATCGAGGAAGACCGCCTGATCCTTCGACGCGTCATTACGGATTCCGGCTCCCGCGCCTACGTGAACGGATCCTTGACCACGGCTGGCTTCCTGCGTGAACTGTGCGAAAGGCTGGTTGACCTGCACGGCCCCCACGATAACCAGACCCTGCTGTCGCCCGCGCATCAGCTTGTCCTGCTGGACACATACGCCGGCCTGTCCGCCACCGTCTCCGCCGTGGCTGACTGTTGGACGGAACTGGCGGCCATCCGGCAGGAACGCGACGCGCTCAAGGCCAAAGGGCTCACCCCCGAGGAGGCCGATTTGCTGGATTTCCAGCTCCGCGAAATCACCCAGGCGGAACTCCAGGCGGACGAGGAGGAGCCGCTGCTCCAAAAGTACCGCCTGGCATCCCACTCCCGCCGTCTGGCGGAACTTACGGCCAATGCCAGCCAGGCCATTTGCGGAGACGAAGGCTCCGTCAGCGACCTCCTTGCCACGCAACTGCGGGCGCTCCGCGAACTTCAGGAACTTGACCCGGAACGCGGCGGCCCCATTGTCGAGTCCCTGGAGGCGGTCGCCGAGAATATCCAGGACTTGGGCGCGCAAATCAGCGATTACGCCGCCAGCGTGGAACTGGATGACCAGGAACTCGCCGAAATCGAGGCCCGGCTGGACTTGATTCAGCGGCTTAGGCGAAAATACGGGCCGACGGTGGCGGACGTGCTGGAGACCGCGCAGCGCATCCGCACCAGGCTCGCCGAAATCCGAGGCAGGTCGGGACGCCTTCTGGAACTTGCCGAACTGGAGAAGACCGCCACTGCCAAATACCATGACTCCTGCGCCGGATTGACGGCAGGGCGACAGGCCGCCGCGCCGCGCCTGGCCGCCGCCATCGAGGAGAAACTGCATGGCCTGGGCTTCCTCAAATCGGCATTTCAGGTGCGCCTGACCCCCGCAGCCACGCCTGGCCCCACAGGAATGGATTTCGTGGAATTCGCCTTTGCGCCCAACGTCGGGGAGGATATGCAGAATCTCCGCCAGGCCGCCAGTTCAGGAGAGGTCGCACGGGTCATGCTGGCCGTGAAGACCGTCCTGTGCGACGCCGACCAAATCCCCGTGCTGATTTTTGACGAAATCGACGCCAATGTCGGCGGGCGGGTCGCCCTCGCCGTCGCCCGTGAACTCCAGGCGGTCGCCAGGCACCACCAGGTCTTCAGCATCACTCACCTTCCCCAGATCGCCGCAGCGGGCAGCCAGCATTACCTGGTGGCCAAGTCGGTGGCCAACGAACGCACCACCACCGCCGTTCAGCGTCTGGAGGGTGAGGCGCGCTTGCAGGAGATTGTCCGGATGCTGGGCGCCGAACAAGGCTCCGAGGCCGCCCTGGCGCACGCCCGGGAATTGCTGCGCGCCTCCGCCCCTTCATTGCTTTGACCACCCTTCAACAGGAGAGAATATGCGCTACATTCTGATATTCGCCGCAGCCGCCTTGGTCTTGGTTGGATGCCGTCCCATGGATGTCCGTCAGGAATTGACCAAAGCCGGCAAGGCGGCTGAAAATGGCAAGTGGACAGAGGCTTTGGCCATTACGGAGAACTGCCTGAAGGAGGTTCCCGGGCATCTTGACGCCACCGTGCTTCGTGCGCTTTGTCTGTTTCAGGCGAACCGGACGGAGGCAGCCGCCGTGGAAAAATCCCTGGAACTGCTGAATCAGGCTTCGGCCCTGGCGCCTGAACGCTACGACATTCAATTGATTTACGGATGGGAACTGCTGCAGCTGGGGCGTTCCAAGGAGGCGCTGAACCCGTTGCGCCGTGCCTACGAACTGCACCAGAAACCGGAGAACATCGCCTATGTGCCCCAGCAAGTCCAGGGCACCGTCAAATACCTGCTGGGCGAATGCTGTCGCCTGAACAACCTGAACGCCGACGCCATCACCTATTTTTCGCTGGCCAGCCACAGCACGCCCTTCAACTCCTGGCCTGAACTCTACAACAATCTGGCGGTGCTTTCAGTGCTGTCGGGGAAAGCGCTGGAGGCCGTCCAATGGATCAGGCAGGCGCAGACCCTGAGCCCCATGGATGGCAGGGTCGCCATCAATACGGCGGTGATCTGCGATTTCCTCTCGTATCCCGAGTTCAATGCGAAAAGTTTCAGGGAATACCAGCAGGCGAGGCTTCAATGGTACGCCTATGCGCGGGAGATGATCAAGAGCAAAGCCGCCGCCACCGCCTCCGTCGCCGAAAAGTCCGCTTTGCAGCAGACGGACCGTGATGTGGCGCGTCGTCTCCGGGAAATCTCCCCTCGCTGAAATGGGAGGCACGCATGGGACGCATTCCGGAGGAGACCATCTCCCAGATACGCGACCGGGCAGGAATCGTTGAGGTTGCGCAGTCCTTCTTCCCCGTCAAGAAGCGCGGCGGGGACTATTGGGCCTGCTGCCCTTTCCACCACGAGAAGACCCCATCCTTCAAACTGAACGAAGACCGCAACGCCTACTATTGCTTCGGCTGCAAGGCGCATGGAACGGTCTTCGACCTGGTGAAGGCGCTGGTCAATACCGACTTTGTCGGCGCGGTGCGCTGGCTCGCCCAACGTTATAACATCGAAATCCCCGAGGAACGATACGCTGGACTTCCGCCGGACGAGGCGGCGCGCCAGCGCCAGATCCGCGAGAAGCGCCTCACCCTGCTCCAGACCGTCGCCGAATGGTACCGCAGCCTGATTCGCACCCCCGAGGCTGCCGTCGCGCGGAATTATCTGGCTGGCCGCGGCATGGACGAACCGTCCGCCGATCAGTTCAAACTGGGCTACTCCCCCGATGCCTGGGACGGGATTATCCGCATGGCCACCACTCTTGGCTATGACACCAGCGACCTGCTGGCCACGGGGCTCATTGTCCACAACGAGGAGAAAGACACCTATTACGACCGCTTTCGCGGTCGGCTGATGTTCCCCATCTGGAACGAAATGGGCAAGGTCGTTGGCTTCAGCGCGCGTATCCTTGATCCAGCCGCCAAGACCGCCAAATACGTCAACAGCCCCGAAACGGAGTTCTTCGAGAAGGGACGGCTGCTCTACGCCTTCAACTTCGCCCGGGACAAACTGCGTGAATTTGGCCACGCCTTGGTCTGCGAGGGACAGCTGGACGTGATTGCCTGCCACCGCGCCGGTCTGGTCAATGCGGTGGCCGCCCAGGGCACCGCGTTCACCGAGGCGCACGCGCGGCTTCTCCGAAAATCCGTCGATAAGGTCGTGCTCTCCTTTGATGCGGACACGGCGGGCTTCAAGGCCGCACGCCGTACCATCGCACTGCTTCACGGCCTGGGCTTCACGGTCGAGGTGGTGACGCTCCCCGAAGGCGAGGACCCCGACAGCGTGTTCCGCAAAGGCGGCGCTGACGCCCTCCGCCAGATCATGTCCGTCACGGAGCCCGCTGTCCACTATCTCTTTCGGGTAAGCTGCCTGGAGTCGGACATTCGCACGGCGGAGGGAAAAAGCATCATTGTCAATCAGGTCCTGGCGGGCATCCAGCCCCTCAAGGACTTGGTGGCGAGGACTGCCCACTGCCAATGGCTGGCCCGGCAACTGGGACTTCCCGACAGCACCGTCATCAACACACTGGCCTCCATGCCCGGTCCGGATGCTCCACCGCATCCCGGCGGCGCACCCGCGCGCCCTCATCCGCCGCCTGTCTTCATCGCTCCCGTCGCCCCCTCTGACGTCACCTGGGGAATGCTTCTGGACTTGGTGCTTCACTTTGAGGATTATGCCAAACGGCTGGCCTTCGATGACGCCATGATGTCCCTGATTCCGCCTTCGCCACTAGGACAGGCGCTCAGCCACGTCCTGGCCTTCGCCGAACAGGGCGAGTGGGGTTCCGCCGCCGACCGCCTTTCGCAGATGCCCCTCTTCCAGGACGCCATGGTCGGGCATGCCATCATCGCCTCCGATTTCGCGAAAACCGCGGAGCAAGGGGAGGAGTCGCAGCGCATCGAACGCACGTTCCAGGACTGTCTCGCACGCATCAAGCAGGATGGTCTGACCAAGCGCATCAACCAACTCCAGGAGGAGATGGCGAAAACTCAGGACGAACAGCAGCGGCGCGACCTGCAGTCCGAAATGACCCGTCTGGTCATTGAGAAGAAGAGATTCCGCAACGCCCTCAGGCAATCCCCCCTCAGCGGAAAATGACGGTGCATGGCGCCGTGGAAGACTTTGGGAGACGTAAAAAATCACAGCTCCTTAGTCATTCAGGAAACTCTCCACTTTGAGATTGCGGAATTCAATGGGGTCTTTGCTAAGCAGGAAGAACTCGAAGGAGATGGCTCCTGGCCACTGGCGAAGCTGGCCGCCCAATGGCTGGAAATCAGCGCCGACCTTGGCGGAGGAGTCGGTGTAGAAATGCGTGTTCATCGCGGAGTGAAGGGAAATTGTGGCCCCGGCGGGCAACGCCCTTTTGAGCGGCTTGTCCAGGAAGATGCCCCAGTCGCCACCGTATTGCTCGATGTTCTCGACTGTGCCCACCAATGCCTCGGCAGGCAGCTCTTTCCCCACGGCCACGAGTTTCTGGCAGACCCACTGGGATGCGTCAAAGGTCCATAGCTTGGTGTCGCCGGCTTCGGCTGGGCGCGAAAGCGTCGTGAGCGTGCCGGGAATCCGATTGATGCTGTTGCCCAGAATCTGCCGCCCTTTGATATCGTACTGGGCGATGCCCAGATAAACGCTTGCGTTTCCCCCCTCCGGCTTGCGGAACTCCCCTGAAAGGTAATAGGTGCGCCCCTTCTCGAAAGGTATTTGATTGGTGGAGGTTATGCTGAAATGCGTGGTGGTCGTGCGGAACACGCCCGCGCCGGGTTCCTTCGACTTGATCTGCAGGCTCTTCCACTCGGGGTACAGCGTCTGGTTCAATGCACCGGACGGACGTGCCTTGATAGCCTTGTCGGTGGGCATTTCGCTCTTGTCCGACGGAAACTCCTCGATAAACTCCTGTTTCCCGCGAACCAGCTTCGGCAGGGCAACCCACTGCATGTCCGCATTGGTGCTGGCCTTGTTGTCCACTCGCACGGTGAACAGCAGCCGCTCCCCCTGGAACTGGCCCACGGGAATGTGCCAGCGGCGGAACTTGATGTCGAAAGTGTTCTTCGGGCAGCAGTCGAAGGAGCGAATCTCACGCCCGTTGACCAAGGCGGTGACCGTTGTCCCGTTGCCGTACTTGCTTTGGTCATTGCGGAAGGTGAACTCGACCGCCTCATCCGCATGATTCACTTTGAAAACCGTGTCGATGGACTTGAAACCGTAGCCGTGAACGTGGAAATGGGTCTCCCCGCCAATGACTTTGCGAAGGGCGGGCAATGACTCGGGAACACCCAGCTGCAGACCGCTCCCCGCATTGACTTTGCGCACCTTGGGTGGCCGCGAAACATCGTCCGAAGGAAGCAGTAGCACACGCAACGGCAACTCGCCCGTGATGCCGCCTTCCGTCACCCGATGGTCATTCACGTAGCAGACCTGATATTCGGCTGGCGGCGTGAAGGGGATGTTCGCCTGCCCTTCCCCGCCGAACTCCGCATAAAGGAACGCGCCAGGCTCCTCGTAGAAGAAACGAAGGATGACATTCTCGTGTACTTTGCCGAAGGAGACCGACGGCTCGCTCCTCCTCTGGCCGAGCGGCAGTTCGCGGGGAAACAATGCGTAGTTCTCGTCGGGGTTCAGACCGTAAATGCCGTGTACGTCCTGGCATGGCCATCCAGGCAGGTACAAGCCCGGGGCATGGAC
>JAFRLP010000583.1 GCA_017431185.1 Victivallales bacterium
CCCGCCTGGCAGATCCTGCGCAGGGAGACCTGGCAATTCCAGGCGGGCTGTGGTGCCGTCTGGGATTTGCAGGCGAAGGCGGTAGCCGCTCCCCTCGCGGCGCCAGCGGCATGTGATTTCACCTTGGCGCACACGCAGTCGGCATTGGGCATAGTCCAGTCCGTCTGTGCAGGGACGAATCCGGAATGTGGTGAAACCGGGTTCCAGCACGGTCAGCCCCGCTGGATACTCCATCATCCAGGCGGCGACGTCACCGTAGAACACATGGTTCTGCGACCATGAGCCGTCCCAATCTTCCCAAAGGGTAGTGGCGCCCTGAGTCAGCCAGTAGGCGTAGCCTGGATATTCGGGTTGGGTGACAATGTTCAGCGCATCCTGGTGAAAGCCATTTTCGCTGAGAACCCGCAACACGTGTTTTCCGCCGATGACACCGAAGTTGACCCTGTGGCCGTTTTCGCGCATCATTTCGGCCAATCTCCGTGCCTGGCCAGAGTCCCGCACGCCAAAGGCAATCTCGGCGGCAAGGATGGAACTGTACTCCGACGGCTGCGGATACTTGTCCAGGTAGGCGCGACGGATGTTTCCCGCCAGTTCCCGATAATAGGCGTCGTCCTCACCCCGCAACTGCTGGAATTTCTCCATCAGCCGGCAGGCTCGCAGAAAGAAGAGCGTGGAACTCTGCTCACGGGTTGGCGGCTGGACACGCCCCGGCGTACACCAATCCCCAAGGCCAAAGTCCGCCAGGTAGCCATTGGTCATCCCCAGGCAGAAGTCCAGGTAGCGGGCCATCGGCTCGGCGTGACGTTCTATCATCTCGGAATCCGCGTGAAGCCGCCAGGCCTGCCAGGGTATCTCGAACAGCGCAATGTCCCAGACGGGGCCGTTTCCCCAGTTGAAACCCCAGCCGCCCGTGGGCGCAATGCCTGGCAACTGTCCGCTGCGGCGCTGGCTGTCCACCAGCATTTGGATGAAATGCTTGTACCCAGCCAGGGCGTCGAAGTGCATCAGCGCGGCTTCGCAGGGCAGATGCGCATCAGCCGTCCAGCCATTCTTCTCCCGTTGCGGGCAGTCAGTGGGGATGCCGATGAAGTTGCCCCGAAAACTCTGGAGGAAACACCCATGCAGCGCATTGAGGACTGGCTGGGAGCAGGTGAAAGCGCCGATTTCGGGAAAGTCGCTGCTGATGGCCAAGGCGCGCATGGAGTGGATTTTGGCGGCGCCAGACACCTGCACGTAGCGAAAGCCGTGGAACTCGTAGTCCGGATGCCAGGTTTCAGGAGCGTCACTATGGAAAATGTACTGCTCAAGCTGGATTTGCCCCTCCGTTGCGCCGCCTGGCAGAATGCCCTGCCAGGTGGGTTGTCCATTCTGGTCAAAATGCTCGAAATGGTGCAGGGAAATGTGCTCGCCAGGCGTGGCGGTGGCGGTGAATTCGACGACGCCCGCCAGCACCGTGCCAAAGTCCCAGATGCCCTTGCGGCACTCTTTGCCCTCATAGACGCGATAGACGCGGCAGGGAGGACACTGCTCGCGTTGCAGGAGACCCCCTGGCGGAGCCAGTTGGAAGACCGGCGTCCAGCCGGTGTCGTCAAAGCCGGCCTGAGTCCATCCAGGCGTGTCCAGACGGCTGTCAAACACGCTTCCCCTGCGATAATTGCAGGAGAGATACGCCCCCTGGGAGCATTTCCAGCCGAGGTCACTGACCAGCACCCCCTCCAGTTCGCACCACAACTTGGGCCTATCCACCCAGGGCGCAGACTTGAAGTCCCAATTCCCCGGGGCCTCACGGGAGTCGTACCAGCCTGGAGCCAGTTCCACCGCCAGCACGTTCTCCCCGCACGGCAGATGGACTGTGTACACAAGGTAGCCGACGCGACGGTCATACGCCGTGACGCACGGCGAAAGCCAGCCGTCCCCCAGCCTCGTACCATTCAGCCAAACCTGCGAATACCCCAGACCGCAGATGCGCAGACGGCACACCCTCGCGGAATCCATCCGAAAACTGCGGCGCAGGCGCGGCACCGCGCCTGCGCCGCCAATCCATTTTGCGTCTGTGGTGTTGCCCATGAATCAGAGCACGTTCAACGAGAGCTGCGCCTTGCCGACCACTTCGCCTTTGGTGCGATACTTGATTCGCTTCTGCGCCTTGGGGCCCTTTTCGCCAGGACGATGCGACACGCGGAAGGCGTCGGACGTGGCCAGCAACTCGATTTCCAGCGTGGATGAGCCTTCCAGGTCAGCCGTCTCCAAGTCCAGGTATCCCTCCGCAATGGGTTCCGGGGTCTTGTCCTTGCGCACCTGCTTTTTGAGGTATTCCATGGGCGAGGCGGCGATGTCCCCCAGTTCTCCCGGCACGACATCCTCCACCAGCCCCCCCGTCACGCCGAAAACCTCGCCGATGGTATAGCGGAGCAGGGCATCCAGCTTCAGGGAGATGGTTGTGTCATAGACCCGCACAGCCACGGCAAAGCGCCTTTCCACGGACTCCTTGAAGAGGATTTTCTCGTGCCAGGGATGGCCAGTGAAATCGGCCACTCCCTTGGGGAAGCTCAGCGTGCGCGTTGCGGTTTTGGAGGACACCTGCATTCGGGGCCAGACCAGTTCCACCATCACCGACCGGCTTCCCGCCACCAATGAACTTGACAACGGAACAATGTCCACCCGTTCCAGCAAAATCTCAACGTCCTTCTTGTCTTTGGCTGACATGTCATGTACTCCAAGTGGTTGAACCTCCCGTCACTGACGAGGCAATTGCAAAACTCTCATCCAAGGCGGCCTCACGGCGCCTTGGCGATAGTTTTGCAATTGCCTCTGACAATAAAATAGCATAACCCGACGGTTTTGCAATCGCCCTTGCCTATGTCGAAAAGGGCCTATCGCGGAAACAGGGGCCAGTCGGCGGGGGGCGGGGCCTCCCAGAGATGACCGTCAAAGGACAGCCGGACGGCGTGGAGAGCCTGGCGCGGAATGCGCAAGGCCTCCTGGTCGGACGGCGTGAGGGCGCGAGAGACGAACCGAAGGTAGATGGTCTCGTCCCGCCCGTAGATTTTATCCCCGAGCACGGGGAAGCCGAGCGACTGCATCGTGGCGCGGATCTGGTGGAAGCGTCCCGTGCCCAAGACCGCCTCGACCAGCGAAAGACCGTTGGCGCGGCGGAGGCAGCGGAGATGGGTGATGCTCGTCTCTGCGGGCAGTCCGTCAGGTCGCCGGAAGGCAAAGGAGCGGCGTTTATCGACTGCCGCGCCTGGGTCGTGGTAGAGCCACCCGTCCGCCTGCATTTCATCGGGGAAATCGCCTTCCACGACCACCCAGTAGGTTTTGACGGTTTCGGGGGCATGAAGCAGGCGTTTCATCGCCCGCGTATGTGTACGCGGCGTGCGGGCAAGGAGGACGATGCCGGAGGTCTCGCGGTCGATTCGGCTGACGAAGTGGATACCGTCCAGCGGCTCCAATTGCGGCACCTGGCCCTCCTTGAGGATTGCCCAGAGGGTGTTGTAGAAGAATCCCCCTGCGGGATGGCAGGGGAGTCCTGCGGGCTTGTCCAGGGCTATCCAGGAGTCGTCGGCGTAGATGAGCCGGACATTGCGGGGGACCTCCGGTTCTGGCCGGGGTCTTGGGTTGTACTCCATCATCTGGTTCCAGGCCAGAGGCGAGTCAGGGCGGGCGGGCACATTGTCGAGCGTGACCCGCCCCTCATGCAGCAGTTCCAGCCACTGTTCGCGGGTGTGGTAGGTGAAGCGGGCGGCAAGATAATCCAGCAGTCGCCTGCCCTTGACGTCGGGAGGAAGCTTGACCTTGACGATACGGCTCAGCATCAGAGTCGTGGCTTAAGCACAATGGTGACGTCCTTGGGCTGAGGCTGGGCTGTGTTGACGGTGTGCAGTTCGTCATCGTCCTGGCTTTGCGGGTCCGGAAGGTCGAGAATGGTTTCGCCAACCGAATAGTTTAACGCCACGTTGCCTTCGGAGTCAGCCAGGAACACCCCGTTCTTAATGGTGGAGCCGACGAATGTCCAGCCGACAGGCTTCATCGGCTGGTTGGTGCGGCGGTCCAGAATCCACTCCTCGACGGGGCGCCTCTGGAGTTTTCCCTCCTGGTCTTTCCATTCCACGAAGATGTCCACCAGGGTGCCTTGCGGCTGTTTTCCGCCAGGCAGACGTACACCGTTTTGGGCCCCCAGAAGATAGAGCATGGTCTGAATCTGCAAAGCCTTGACCTCCGTGGTCAGCAGGGTTTCATGCACCCGGCCATGCGGATGGGCGATGATGACCTCCAGCGCGCCAGCCTCCAGCTTGAAGGCCCCCGCAAAGGCCAGTTCCTTCGCCTGGCGACGAACGGTGATGCCAGCGACCTGCAGATCGCCGTTCGGCAACTTGCTGACACCGGCGGGAAGCCTCTCCTCCGCCGCCAGAGCGGCGATGGACAGGAGAGCGATGAGCAACCAGAGGGCGCGGGTCATTTTTCCTCCTCTTCTGCGGACTCCTCTTTTTTCCCGCAAATCTTCGAGAAGATGTTTTCAGTGCCATCGCGAAGCCGTCTGATGTTATCGGAGTGCCGCAGCACCACAATCACGGCCAGGGCGACCATCAGCAGGGCGATGGGCCAGGTGCAACCCCAGCCGCCCAGCCAGAGAATCAGAGCGACGATTGCCATGGTCACGACGGCGGCCATGCTGGCGATGGCCACCACGCGGGTGCGCTGGAAGAACAGCAGCCAGGCAATTCCGCCGAGCAGCACGGGCAGCCAGGCAAGCCCCAGGGCAACCCCCAGGCTGGTGGCGACCCCTTTGCCCCCGCGGAACCTAAGCCAGCAGGTGAAGACATGGCCCAGCACGGCCCCTGCGGCGGCCAGGAGCATTCCCCATTGCGCGCCAATTGACCAGTTTGCCGCCCAGCGTTGCCCGATGACAAGCACTGGCAGCAGCCCCTTGAAAAAGTCCAGCAGGAAGCAGATGATGCTCCAGTCGCGTCCCAGAACCCGCCGGACATTGGTCGCCCCGATGTTGTGGCTTCCGTATTCACGGATGTCGATTCCGTTCAGTTTTCCGATCAGGTATCCCCAGGGGATGCTGCCGCAAAGGTAGGAGAGCAGAAAAACGGCCAGGCCGCTGAAAAAGACGGAAAGAGTTGGGCTCATAATGGATGTTTACTCCTTTGGGGTGGCTGATGATGGTGTCTCAAATCTGGGAATACTGCCTTGCTTGCGACGGTCATAGCAGTCCAGGCACCGGAAGATGTCCAGACCGAAGAGAGTGGTGCGTTCAGGCAGGGGAGTGATGTGAAGCATGGCGCCGGTCTCCAGTTCCAGTTGCCTGGGATCGTTGTCCGCGACCATGCAGGCCGGTCCGCGCAGCAGTTGGATGGCGACGGAGGCGTCCTCGGGAATCACGGTATAGCCCAGCAGGTTCATGCTGTTGTTGAAGGCCAGGCCGACGCCGGCAAGGAAATTCCCGCGCGTGACGCTCTGGTAGTAGCCAGTGCTGCCGAAAGGGGTTGCGACAATCAGCGAGTCCGCCACCACCTGGGGCAGCAGCAGCTCGCCGTTCACCCAGATGCGGTAGCGGATGGCGCTGGAGGCGATGCGGCGACCCAAGGTGATGTCATTGACTCCGCGCAGCCTTTCGCCGGACTCCGTGCCGGCCTCCAGTTTCAGCAACTGCGTTTTCCGCAATTCGCCCTTGAAGAGCCTGGTCAGCGTGGTCAGCACCGCATGACGGGAGCATTTCGGGTTCTGGCGGTCATCACGAATGGGACATTTGGGGACGCCTGGATACTGCCGTTCCGCTCCCAGAAGCGAGCCGTCGCCACCATGGGAAATCACCAGGTCGGGGGAATCCTCCACGAGACGGCATGGGAACATACGCAACAGCGGCGTCAAATCATCCAGATTTCGCCCTGTCACAGCCACACGTATCTCATTTCTCTGGAATAGCTGCTCCATCGTACATCGCCCAAAAGAGGTTCAAAGAATAAAAATAATCGCTTTTGCGGGAAAAACAAATCCAAATGTTGAAACTTTACCGTTTGGCGGAGGATTTTGGTAACGCTTCAGCGGTTGATATGCAAATCAGAAACCGCAGAGCGGGCACTATTAGACGGGGGCTGCGATTCGCTTCCTATCAGAGGACAACACCAGGCACTGCCAATCGCCTGAGACTGTGAAGCCTGCCTGTTTCGCGAACGTGATAAAACGCTCCACATGGACGCGCCGTCCCGTGTGAAAACGGTTGGCCAGCAGAATGGCTCCCCGCGGCGCAAGCTGGCTGGCGCAGTTTTGAATAAAGGCGCGATAGTCCCTGTCCTGGTGCAGATAATCGCCCCCCACCAGGCCATTGCAGAGAATCAGGTCAAAGGGAGTCGGGGAACAGAAAGTGGTGGCGTCCCCCTGCCGAAAAAGAACAGGCAGGGATTCAGGGTACCGCCGAAGCCTGCCCTGGCGGTGCGCGTCATGCGGAAGGGTTCGCCGGGTCGCCATCCATACCTCCAGATGTTCGCTGGTCACGCCCAGGAGAGAAAGTTGCGCGCCTGGTGCGCGTTCCTGCGCCAGGACGGCGGTCTCCAGCGTGTTCAGGCCAACGCCGCAGCCCAAATCCAGAATGCGCAACGGCTGTCCTGCAAAATCCGGGAGGAGGCACTCCAGAAGCAGCCTCTGGCGCGGGTATCGGCCTGTGTCCGTGCCAAAGCGGGGCGGGTCGGCCAGGGCGCAGAACAGCGCCGCCAGTTCCTCTGGCAAAAACTGCACACGGGAGGCAAAACGCCGCGGCAGCGCATTCCAGAAGTCCGGCAGGGACGGCCAGGCGGAGTGGGTGAGAGGATAAGGAAGCCAACTCTCATCCGGCAGAAACGCGCGTCCCACAAAGCATAAAGTTCGCCGAAACTCCTTGGCGGGAAGCCAGCATTCATAGCGTCCCCGCAAATCAGGCGGACAGACCAGCCCTGGCGCCCACCAGGGAGGCTCGGCGTGCGCCAGCCAATTGCGCCAGCGGGCAGACCATTCCCGGTTATGCGCCGCCAGGCGTTCAATGGCCAATGAATTCAGTGAAAAGGACAAGAGGGACAAGAGAGGCGAAAAGGACTGGCGGAATCTTCCAAACCACCAGTCCGGCTATTTCAATCCGCGAGACCTGTGGCCTCGCGTGGAGGAACGCTTACGGGATGGCGGGGCCTGCTTCCCCGCCTTCTCGGACTCCATGAGGGCGCGCCACTGGTCGCGGAGCATGGCGGCGCGCTCAAACTCCAGGTTCTCGGCGGCGGCCTGCATCTCCGCTTCCAATTGACGGGCGGTTTCCAAAACATCGTAACCGTGCATATCCTCGCTGACAGCCTGGGCGACCTGCCGCTCCGCCTCCTCATAGACGCGGAGACTGGCCTGAATGGCTCTGCGAATGGTCTGCGGCGTAATGCCGTGCTCGGCATTGTAGGCCAATTGGCGCGCCCGCCGTTCACTGGTCAAGTCCATCATCGCCTTCATGCTCTCCGTCACCTTGTCGGCGTAGAGAATGACCTTGCCCTGCGCGTTGCGGGCCGCCCGCCCGGCCATCTGGACCAGAGAACGCTCGGAACGCAGGAACCCCTCCTTGTCGGCGTCCATCACGGCCACCAGGGAAACCTCCGGCAAATCCAACCCCTCACGCAAAAGATTAATGCCGACCAGCGCATCAAATTCGCCGCCCCGCAGACTGCGCAGGACATCGACACGCTCCAGGGCATCCATCTCAGAATGGAGATAGCGCGCCCGGACATCCAGTTTGCGGAGGTACTCGGAGAGGTCCTCCGCCATCCGCTTGGTCAAGGTCGTGATCAGCGTCCGCTCGCCTTTTTCAGCGCGCAGAAGAATCTCGTGGATCACGTCATCCACCTGGTCTGCCAACGGCCTGACCTCCACCTCCGGGTCCAGCAGGCCAGTGGGGCGCACCACCTGCTCGACCGGCGTGGTGATGCTCAGCTCATAGTCCCCGGGCGTCGCCGAACAGAACACCACCTGATGCTGCAAGGAGGCGAACTCCTCGTAGGTGAGCGGACGGTTGTCCAGGGCCGACGGCAGCCGGAAGCCATTGGCGACCAGCACCGTCTTGCGGTTGCGGTCAGCCGTCTGCATCGCGTGAATCTGCGGAAGGGTGGCGTGTGACTCGTCAATGATGGTGATGAAGTCCTTGGGGAAGTAATCCAGGATGGTGTAGGGGCGGGAGCCGGGTTCGCGCCCCGCCAGATGCCGCGAGTAGTTCTCGATTCCCTGGCAGTAGCCGACCTCGGTGAGCATCTCCATGTCGTATGTTGTCCGCTCATGGATGCGCTGCGCCTCGATGAGCCTGCCCCGTGACTCGAAGAAGCGCACCTGCTCCTCCATCTCCGCCAGGATGTTGGTGCGGGCCGCCCGAATGCGCTCCTCGGGCATCACGAAATGCTTGGCGGGGAGAATGAGCGCCTCCTGCAGTTCCTCGACGGGCTGGCGGGTCACCGCGTCGCAGCGGGTGATGCGGTCAACCTCGTCCCCCCAGTAGTCGATGCGGACAAAATCCTCGCGGGTGGAGGGGTAGATGTCAAGCGTGTCCCCCGCGACGCGGAAATTGCCCCGCTCCGGCCCGATGTCGTTGCGGGTGTACTGCATGGTCACCAGCCGCGTGAGCAGGTCTCGCCTCGGGTAATTGTCCCCGATTTTGATGCGCGCCTCCATGTCCTCGAAATCCTCGGGGGAGCCCAGGCCGTACAGGCAGGAGACCGAGCAGACGACAATGGTGTCACGACGCTCCAGAAGGGAACCCGTGGCGGCCATCCGCAGACGCTCCAGGTTGTCGTTGGTGGAGGCGTCCTTGGCGATGTAGGTGTCGGTCTGCGGAATATAGGCCTCCGGCTGGTAATAGTCGTAGTAGCTCACAAAGTACTCGACCGCGTTCTCGGGAAAGAACCCCTTGAACTCGCTGAAAAGCTGCGCCGCCAGCGTCTTGTTGTGGGAGACCACCAGAACAGGGCGGTTCACCCGCGCAATCATATTGGCCAGCGTAAAGGTCTTGCCCGACCCCGTGACCCCCAGCAGCGTCTGCCGTTCCATCCCCGACTCAAGCCCCTGAACCAGCGACTCGATGGCCTTTGGCTGGTCCCCCGCCGGCTGATAGTCCGAATGAAGTATGAAGGGCTTGTTGAACATGGGGAGGCGACAGTCCCGGACGTTCTTCAGCGAAGGCTGAGCTGAACCAGCCTGTCCACCAGCTCAGGGTAGGGAATGTCCGAGGCCAGCATCAGCTTCGGGAACATGCTGATGCGCGTAAAGCCGGGAATCGTGTTGATCTCGTTGAGAATGAACTGGCCGTCAGGACGCAGGAAAAAGTCGATGCGGGACATCCCGCGGCAGCCGAGAATCCGGTAAACGCGCACCGCCAGACTGCGGACAGCCGACTCCTGCTCCGCAGGGAGGCTGGTCGGGGCGACCACCACCGCGCCATCCTCAAGGATGTACTTGGCGTCGTAGGAGTAGTACTCGCACTTGGGGATGATTTCCCCCGGAACGGGGCAGAACGGCTGCTCGTTGCCCATCACGGCGCACTCGATTTCACGCCCTGCGACCGCCTCCTCCACCAGAACCTTATGGTCGTAGCGGAACGCCTCCTGCACGGCAGGGGCGAATTCCTCCGCCGAATGGACTTTGACGACGCCGACGCTGGAGCCGCCGTTGGCCGACTTCACGAACAATGGCAGACCGAGTTTGGCAATGACCTCCGAAGCTGCGGGGATATCCTCCCCCGCCTGGACCTGCATCCATTTGGCCGTGACAATCCCCTCGTGCTCCAGCACCTGCTTGGTGAACGCCTTGTCCATCGCGATGGCGGAGGTGGTCATTCCGCAGCCCACGCAAGGGCAGCCGAGCAATTGCGCCAGCCCCTGGATGGTGCCGTCTTCCCCGTTGCAGCCATGCAGGACGGGGAACAGCAGGTCAAAGGGCATGGGTTCGTGGCTGGCGTCCGCCAGAGCCAGGACTGGCCGCCCATGCAGCCGCAGAGGGAAGGCGGGACGCCCGCCAGGGGCAAGGCACACCGCCCGCGCATCATCCGTATGGGCGGCCAACTGCCCGTCAGGATACCAGCGCCAGGTGCCGTCCGTGTCAATGCCGACGGTCAGGATGTCGTACTTCTCCCGTGACAGCGCCGCCAGGACATTGGTGGCGGAAAGCAGGGAGACCTGGTGCTCGGTGGATTGCCCACCGCCGAGAAGCAGTATGGTGGTCTTGGTCATCATATCCAGCGGCGAGAACGCGATTACACTCTTTCGGAGGCGGCACGGCGGGTCTGCACGGCGTAGATGCGACCCAGGTCAAACTTCTGGCTGCGGTCAAAGAAGAAGATGCCGTTGCACTCCTGGAACACATCCGTGAGCTGCGTATAGCAGTAGCCGAACATCCTGGGGTTGTCCAGCAGCACGTCGCAGAGGCCCTTGAACCGAGCGTAGAACTCCTCGATGGTCTGCGGGGCCTCGCCGTATCCCCAGCCCTCCGGGCTTCTGGGGTTCCAGCAGATGCCGCCAAACTCGCTGCAGAAGTAGGGCTGGCCGGCATAGGGGACACTGATGCTGCCCCCCGAAGCATTGACGTTCACGAATGGCTGGTCGTTGGCCAGACCGGCCATCTCGTTGGCAAACTTACCGGGGTCCTGGGTGTAGTTGTGCGAGTCGAACACATCCGCCCCTGCGATGCGATGGCTGTAGCCGGAGGTGTCCAGCACAGGCCTGGTCACATCCATGTTCTTGGCGGCCAGATAGACGGCTGTCTGCAAATCGCTCAAGGTGGTAATCCTGTCCCCTATCTCCTCCCACGTCTCATTGAGCGGGCACCAGCCGACAATGGAGGGGTGGGAATAGTCGCGTGCCAGGACCTCCGTCCATTGGGCGATGATGGCGGCCGCCGGCTGATGGAAAAAGGCGTCAGGCTGCGCCTGACCAGCAGTCGCCGCATACCTGACGCATCCGCCCCAGTCCCCGAATTCGCCCCACACCAGATAGCCCAGGCTGTCGGCGTGGTACAGGAAACGCTCCTCGAACACCTTCTGGTGCAGGCGAGCCCCGTTGAAGCCAGCCCGCATGGACAACGTGATGTCGCGGACGAGCGCCTCGTCCGTCGGCGCCGTCATCAGGCCGTCGGGATAGTATCCCTGGTCCAGAACCAGCCGCTGGAAGACGGGCTTGCCGTTGACGAGAATCTTGTATCCGTCAATGGCGACGGAGCGCAGCCCCGCGTAGGAGGTGGCGTGGTCAACGACATTGCCGCGCTTGTCGGCCAGGGTCAGCTCCAGGTCGTAGAGCTGCCCGTCCCCCGGCTGCCAGAGCCGCAGGCGGTCTTCCGGAATGCGGAGGGTCAGGACAGGCGCGAAGTCGGTGCCCGTCACCGCCGTGGCGGTGGCGACCTCCCCGCCGGAGTCCCGAAGCACGGCGGTCACCCGCCAATCCGACTTGGGATTCGCAATCGGCAACTCCACGCGGAAACAGGAGTCGGCCACGGACGGCGTGATGCGGGGGCGCAGCAGCCGCGTCTCCGGCACCGGCTCCATCCACACGGTCTGCCAAATGCCTGTCGTTCGGGTATAAAAGCAGCCGTAGTTCCCGTATTGGTCGGACTGCTTGCCTCCCGGCTTGAGCCAGGTCTGGGAGTCCCTGGCGCGCACCACAACGGTCATCTTGGCCCCCAATTGGGAGACAGGCCCCAAGTCGCAGGAGAACGGGGTGAAGCCGCCGCGATGCCGTCCGACCTCCCTTCCGTTCACCCAGACCGTCGTCTCGTAATCCACCGCCTGGAAATGGAGCAGCAGCCGCTGTCCGCGCCATTCCCGAGGCACTGCCACCTCACGCCGATACCACACCGCATTCATGAAATCGGTATGCTCCACCCCCGACAAATGCGACTCGGGGCAGAACGGCACGGTAATCACGCCGCTCAACGACCGGTCCCGAAGTCCACGCTCCAGGCCTGTGTCGGCGTAGTCAATCTCAAACTCCCATTCGCCATTCAAATTCTGCCACTCCTTGCGGGCAAACTGCGGACGGGGATACTCTGGACGGGGAATTGTGGCCATGGTCTTTGGTGGATAGTCTGGTGAAGGAAATGAACAAGAAAGAAAAAACTATTTTCCCAGCAGCAGCCGGTCGCCGAAGCGGGCCGGCAGTTTCTTGGTGGCCAGGATCTTCTGCCGAGCGGCCTCCATGTCGTAGGGAACGCGGTCCAGCCAGAGTTCCCTGCTCTCCAGCTCGTAGAACACGACGCAGGCGCGCGGATCACGGTCGCGCGGCTGCCCCACCGAGCCGACATTCACCATCACCTTCCCCTCTGTCGGAACCTTGCGCCTGCGGCTGGCGCCCGGGATGTAATCGACAAAGGGGGTGTCGCCCGGAGTCTCCTCCCAGGCATACAGCGGAGAATGGCTATGTCCGCAGAAGGCAAGCTGGCATTGCTGGCCCTTGAAGTTGTTCTGGAAGGTCCGCTCGTCCAAACAATACGCCCAGCGTCCTGGGGCGAAAGAGGAGTGGAGGATGGTGAACTCGTCATCAGCCTCCATGCTGAAGGGGAGTTTGCCGAGCCAGGTCAATTCGTCCCAACTGAGTTGAGCCTGTGTCCAGCTGATGGCGTCCTGCACCTCCTGGCGCAGTTCCTGGACATGGGGGTCCATGATGGCGGAGACATACTCGTCGTGGTTTCCCAGGACGGTGGGAATCTCGCGTCTCTGGATCTCCTGCACGCACTGCGCGGGTTCCGGTCCGTAGCCAACCACATCCCCAAGGCAGAGAATCTGGTCGCAGCCCACTTCCTCCAGGTGCTTTAAAACAGCCGTCAGGGCATCAAAATTGGAATGGAGGTCACTGATGAATGCTAGTTTGGTCATAAAGCGGAGAACTGGTCAATCCTTCAAAAGGTGTAAAAACAGAAGAAATATAAGCGAAAAATCGGGTTTTGCAATCACAGGGGGTGTTTTCCGGGAAGAAGTTTTTTTCCGAGGAAAACGGCGGTCGTTCCTTCAGGGACAACCAGCAAGCCCCGCCCCCTATCCCATTCCAGCGTGATGGGGCCGTATTTGGTCGGCTGGCGCAGCGCGAATTGCGCCAGACTGGCAGGTTGCGGGGCAACCACAAAACGCCGAAACCCCGACTCCACGGGGCGGATTCCGCAAAGCCAGCGCGGAATGAGGTTGGCGGGAGCCGCGCCCCAGGCGTGATTCCAATCCTGGTTGGTCTTCCACTGGTCCCCCCAGCTTTCCATCGAGATGGTCGCCCCTGTTCGCATCATGTTCAGCCACGAACGCGGCCCGTCCGAGGTCAGCAAGGCAAGCGCATGTTCTGCCATGCCCTGCTGAAAGCAGGTCTCCAGCAGAAACTGTGCGCCATAGACACTGCACGCCATCCCCCGTGTGAGCAGGATTTCCCGATGGACCTCTTCCTCACCCTCGGTCAGGCCGTAGCGCAACGCAAACAGGGCCGTGTGAAGACTGGTGCGGGCACTCCCCTCGGAATCCACGAACCGTCCGTCCCGCAACAATCTGGAGCGCAAGGCGTTCCGCAGGCGCGCCGCCTTTGCCTGGTATTCCGGATTGCGGGTCAACTGATGCATCACCAGATAGGCGTGGTACAAGTAGGCGTTGGGCACGAAGTTCACCTCTCCGAACTCATAGCCGTCCCTTTCGCTCTCTGGCCAATCCACGATGTCACGGACTTTGCGGTCAGGGAACGCCGTCTGGTAAAGCGACTGGTTGAGCAGTCCGCCCGCATCCAGGCAGCCAGGCATGAGTTTGGAGTCCAGCAGGGGCAGCCAGCGTTGAAGGGACTCGTCATCCCCGCTGTAAAGCCAATAGTCACGCACCAGAACGGGGGTAAGCAGCATCCACTCCGCGGGCCAGGTGAATTGTCCGAACGCAAGGAAATGGTCGATGGTGCGACGCGCCTGGGCATAGTTGGCGTCACAGCAGAAATGCCCCAGTTGATTGATGACGGCGTCGCCCTCGTAGGGCATCCGCTCGCGCTCCCCATCCACGTACTTGTCAAACACAGAAGTGGCCTTGATGGAGTATTTGCAGAACTCCCATACCTGATTGAGAAGGGGGTTGGCGCAGTGAAAATCGGCGGCGGAGTCATCCCAGTCCCCAAACCAGGCTGTGCGCCGGCAGGTCACCTTCCCGTAATGCCGATTCACCTCCACATAGCGGAACGGCGCCACCTCACCGCCCGCCTCCGCAGGCGCCAGGCAATGCGGAAACCCGCCGTATGCGGGAATGTGCTTCGGGATATGAAAGCGAATGACCTGCCTCCCGACGCCCGTCTGAAGAATCTGCTGAATAAAGGTGCGAAAGCCAGGCGCATGGACAAGATGTCCGTCCTGCGCAACTTCGCCAACCACAATCTCGATGTTTTCAGGGAAAGGGGTCTCCAGTTCCACTTCAAGGGTACTGAAGGCGTCCCGGCCAAAATCAAAGAATCCGCTGACACGGACATCCTGGGTGAGTTCCTGAATTTCCTTTTTCATCGTTCTCGGGAAGTGCAACCAAAACCAAGGGGCAGGTGATAATTATTAATATAGCATTTGCCCTCCAGAGAATAAAGCTGGTCAGAGTAGAAAAAAAAGGTTCAGGAAATATATTATTCACCATGGACAACGAGGCCTATCCGTTTTTCTTTCCAGGGCAGGAAATCCCCCTGCCCTGCGAACTCATCAACTGCGGGCACGAACTGGTGCAAAGCAAAGCCTACCGGCACCACGGACTGCAGCGCGGCACACGCGAGTTCCTCATTTGGCAATGCACCTTGTCAGGCACTGGCGCCTTGCAGGCCGGAGACCGGCATTGGATGCTGCCGCCCGGGCGCGCCTTGCTGGTCAAGGTCCCCAGCGACCATATCTACTATTTCCCTGGCGAAACACCGCACTGGGAATTCCTGTATGTGACCTTTGCGGGGCCGGAAATCGTCCGCCTCGGCGAACTGCTTATGTCCCGTCACGGGTCGGTTCTGGAGCAGTCTGCGGAGAGCGCCACCGTCCGTTATGCCTGGAATCTGCTTCGGCTCAGCAGACTGCATCAGATTTCCGACCCTTTCCAGGCCTCGGCGCACGCCTACCACTTCCTGCTGACATGCTTCTCCGATCTGGAGAGCCAACGCACCCGCACGCCGGAACAGGCGCTTTTGAACAAGGTCACCGCCTGGGTCACAGGCCACCTGACCTCGGCAATCACCATAGAGCAGCTGGCGGAGCAATTCGGCTACAGCCGCAGCCATTTCTCACGCCTTTTTCACACGGCGGCGGGGATGACCGCCCAGGAATACCTCCGGCGTCTGCGCATCCAAATGGCCATCAGCCTGCTGCAGACAGAGCCTTTGTCCATCAAGGAAATCGCCGCACGGGTCGGTTTTGACGACCCCAGCTACTTCTGCCGGGTCTTCCGGCATCTGCAAGGTCAGACGCCAGAACGCTTCCGCTCTGGTCATCACGAGGAGAGCAAACCATGAAACAGCACATCGACTTAACGGGCAAGACCATTCTGGTGACAGGGGCGGCGGGCTTCATCGGGGCCGCTCTGGTGGAACGCCTGCTGGCCACTGGCCAACGCATGAGCCTGGTGGGCATTGACAACCTGAACGACTACTACGACCCCGCCCTCAAGCATCACCGCCTGCACCGGCTCAGCAGGTGCGCGGAGAATTCCGCCGCGGACTGGACATTCTGCCAAGGCAGCATCGCCGACCGCAATCTCATCACCGAATGCTTCGGCAAATGGCGTCCATCCGTGGTAGTCAATCTGGCGGCGCAGGCTGGGGTACGCTACTCCATCGACCATCCCGACGTCTATATCGAGTCCAACCTCATCGGGTTCTACAATATTCTGGAGGCATGCCGTCACTCCTACGATGGCGGAGCGACAGGCGTGGAGCACCTGGTGTACGCCTCCAGTTCCTCCGTCTATGGCGGAAACCGCAAAGTTCCGTTCAGCACCGATGACATGACCGACCATCCCGTCTCGCTGTACGCCGCCACCAAGAAAAGCAACGAACTGCTGGCGCACGCCTACAGCAAACTGTACGCCATTCCAGCCACGGGACTGCGCTTCTTCACCGTCTATGGCCCTGCGGGCCGCCCGGACATGTTCTATTACTCCGCCACCGAAAAGCTCCTGCGCGGCGAAACTATCCAGATATTCAATTACGGCAACTGCCAGCGTGACTTCACCTACATTGACGACATTGTGGAGGGAGTCATGCGGGTCATGCAGGGAGCCCCGCCGCGCGCCCTGGGAGAGGATGGCCTGCCGCTGGCGCCTTGCGCCGTTTACAATATCGGCGGAGGGAGCCCCGAAAATCTCCTGGCCTTCGTCACCACGCTTCAGGAGGAACTGGTGCGGGCGGGCATTCTGCCGGCGGACTATGACTTTGCCGCCCACCAGAAACTGGTCGCCATGCAGCCAGGGGATGTGCCTGTGACTTTCGCCGACAGTTCCGCTTTGGAGCAGGATTACGGCTTCCGCCCCGCCATCGGCATCCGCGAGGGCCTGCGCCGCTTCGCCGAATGGTTCCGCGAATACCGCCGCGCCTGAAGTTCAGCGGAGCAGACACCCCTTCCGGAACCGGCAGTTGGAAAACTCGACTTGGGAGCACTCTGCCTCGACCTCATGCAGCCAAAGCTCCTGATTGGCGCACCAGTTCACCTGCAAGCGGTCGAAGGAGACTTGAGCCGCCGTCTCCAACCGCACCGAACTCTTTTACGTTCTGCATGGGGGCGTTCAAACCTCAAAGCAATCGCCGTCATTGGCCACCGCCACCTTGTAGGGGAAACGATCACGATTGGCCTCGATGACAGGGGCGTGCGCCGTCGCCACATGGGTGAAAAGCAGTTGCTCCAGCGGCAATCTCTCGAAGACGGGAAAGGCGATGTCCAGAGGGTAATGGGTCAATTCGGTGACGCAGGTGTGCGCCGTCTGACATTCCGCCTCGGGAAAGTCGTGGAAATCGGCGGCCAAATCCCCTGTGTAGAGCATCACCCTGCCTTCGCACTCGAAGCGAAAGCCAAAACTGGGCTTGAAGAACTTCTCCCTGGCCAGATGGGCATTGGGATACGCTGAGACCTTCACGTTGCCATCGTCAAAAAACACTCCTGTATGGATGCTATGATAGCAAAGGCGTGTCGTCGGATAATTGCGCTCCACCCCAACCGAAAGGTTAATGAAGGCGTTGATGGTCTCCCCGCATTGCCCTTCTGGCAGCCAAACGTCAAACGTCTCCCCCGCAGGCAGGTATCTGCACCGATTCTTCAGAATGGACGATATGCCGCCGAAATGGTCCTCGTGCATGTGCGAGACGAAAAGCGCCTTCAGTTGCGCAGGCTCAAGCCCTGCACGGCGCATCAGCCCCATCGTCGGCCCTCCGGCGTCTATCATGTACAGACCGCCAGCCGTCTCCAGCACGGAGCAGGAGTTGTATCGCGTGGGGGAGGGATTCCCCGCCCCCGTGCCCAGCAGATGGATCTTCATCGACCGCCTCGTTCCCGTTACCAATTCCACTTGCTTTTATAGGCAGCGCCGTTGAAGAACAGCACGGGAGCATACTGTGTGGCCGTTGGCCCGAATCGGAAAATGTTCAGATGCTCGACATGCCCGTCCCAAAACAGCCAATTCGTGCCCGTCTTGTGGATGCGGTTGTATAGTTTCCTCTCCGTTGGCCAGTCGCCATCCTGGGTGATTCCATTGACTTCATACGCCAAATCCGCCCTGCATTCCTTCTTGGGGTTGCAGAAAAGGGTCATGATGCGCGAAACAGACTTGTTTGCCGTATTGTTCTTGAGTGTGCTATTCAGAGGACCGTAGCCAGCGTGTCTGGGATTATCCCGACTTGGCGACCAAGTTCCATTGTCATAGGCCCCCAATGAGCATTTGTTATAGACATAGGACATCCTTGGCAACTGAACCCAGTCTGATCTCCAGGCACCTGTGTCCCCAGGGCAGCAGAGAACCTTCTTGTTCGTGACAATCCATTTTTCATCCGTTGCCCGCCTGGCGTATAATCTGTGAAACCAATTGGTGGCAACAAAATGGTCGGCGTAGCCGCTGGAGCCATAATACTTCTCATAGCCTGGCGGCATATTGTCACCATTCTCCCCTTCGTACATGGACAAATCTATGCCATACTGCTTCAGATTGGAGGTGCAGCCGATGGAGCGCGCCCTGTCCCGCGCCTTCCCCAATGCGGGAAGGAGCATCGCCGCAAGTATGGCGATGATGGCGATTACAACGAGCAACTCAACAAGCGTAAACGCCCTGAACTTCTTCCCCCCCCCATGTGAATTTACTCTGCAAACTTCGTTAGTCATTTGATGCTCCTGGTTGTTGGATGACAAAATGGGATGCCCGGCGGCCACATCTCGTGACCGCCTTCGGGCCGTCAGTCAAACTGGTTCAGTTTATGGGCCGCCAGCGCAGCGAGTCTCTCGATGGTGGTGACGCCAGCCTCCGCGGAACAGCGGATGACCAGCCGGCAACGCTCAATGCCAGCGGCGTTCTTGACCTCGGAGACGTCGAAGACCAGCGTGTTCTCAATGCCGTTGTCCGGCACCTTCCGGAAAGCGCGTCCAAGGAATTCCTTTCCGTCGAAGAAATAGAATCCAACCTCGCAGGGGGCGCCGCTGGCCTTGACCTTGACCATCAGCCAGTCGTCGGGCGCACAGACGGAAATGGGTCCCTGGACCTCGGTGGGGGCAGTGGCGACGGCGGTTATCCGAAGGCTCCTCTTTCCCTGCTCGTCAATGACCTGGCAGGTGCCCGTGTTCTTGAAGAACGGATTGGGTTCCCAGCCGCGCTCCGCCCCCGTCTCCGTGAAGTCGGTGTTCATCGCGATGGGCTGGAACTGGGTCTCGGGCTGGTTGCGGGTCGCCACCACGGTATCGACCCAGATGGCGTTCTCCTTCGCGGAGCCGGGGACGTAGGCGGGCCCCGTGAACTTGCCCCTAAACCAGACCTGGTCCCAGGTGTTGTCGAGGGGATTCCCGTCCGTCAGGACAAACCAGTGCGCGGTCTTGGCCTGGATGGCCCAGCCATGCCCCCAGAAATAGGAGACGGGCTTGAGCTCGACGCTGCCGGGGATGCGGAACCAGTGGTACTTCTCGTCCTGCGGAACTTTTTTGAGGTAGAGTTTGACCTTGCCGGGCATCTTGTGGTTGCCCAGGGTGAACTCGGTGGTGCGGAAGCCATAGTCCTGGTTGGGAAGCAGGGCATTCACGCCGTGCATCTCCGCCCTGGAATCGGCGGAGCACAAGGCCTTGCCCTCCAGCGCCTCCGGGTCATCCTTCACCGCCGCCCCAAGCTGGGCCACCCCCCTGAAGTTCCGATAGTTGATGGCGCGCAAGTCCTCTGGCGGAACATTGGCGAACTGTTCAGGCACCTTTGGGGTGTCCAGCAGTCTGCCCAGCTTCTCCTCAAATGCCTTGACGCCGTACTCCTCGTTGATTTGCTTGAACTTCTCATTCTTGCCCGTGTAGGGGTAATAGTGCGTGAAGTCGTAGGAGTACCTGCGGCAGCTCTCCTTGAGCGAGTCAAAGGTGTAGCCGGCGGACTCAAACGCCTTGCGGTAGCCTCCCCAGCCAGTCAGGACGACAAACAGCGGGCTGACAAGTTCGTTCTGCAGCCGGCGGATGTATTTGCTGCCGGCGGGCAGCTTCGCCATCTCCGCCTGGAATTCCCGAACCATCCCGACCACAAAGGCGGGGGTGGCGAACTTCCAGGGCGGCACGACGGCGGAGCTGGGGCGCTGCGGGTCATTCAGAACGCCCTCCTTTATCAGGTTGTACCATTTCCAGACCGTGGGGGCGGCGGGGCCGTAGTAGCCGTCGATGAACTGGCGCTCCAGCCTCGGGATGTCCTGCTCCACCTCCACCATCAGATGGTTGGCGACGTAGTAGCTGAGCAGCATGAAATTCTGGGGGCTGACATGGTCAACCTCCGCCTCCAGGAACAGCGCCTTGATGTTCCGTGTGAGGAAATAGCGGAAATCCTCCTGAAGCGAATTGATGATGGTCTCGATCCGCGGGGGATTGTAGTAGGTGCCTCCCAGGTTCCAGTAGTCCCAGAGCATCATGGGAGCCCCCGACTTGCCCCAGCCCTCAATATTGTCGAAGATGCCCCTCTCCTTTGTCCAGGAGAGCGGATGGAACGGGTCGCTGACCGAAAACTTGTCCGTCAACTGTATCAGCACGTTGCTCTCCGGCATGATTTTCCTCGGGGGCGTGCGCGAGGCGCTGTACCCAAACGTGCGGATGACAATCCCCGGGTACTCCTTGCGGATCTCACGCGCCACGTGGTTGATGTAATGCATCAGCAGCCCCGTCTGAGACCCCTCCTCCGCCGTGATCTTGGCGCATTCGGGGCAACGGCAGAAATTCGGGGAGTTGTCCAGCTGCGAAATGTCGTAGATGTAGGGCCACTCCTCCTCCGGCACGCCCTCGCGGTCGCGGATGATGTACTTGCGGAGAGCCTCCACCGTCAGCCGCAGGACATCGGGATTGGTCATGCAGAGGGTTCCCTCCTTCGCAAAGCCATTGGGCTTGCGGCGCACGCCGAACTCGTCCATCCCGAAATATTCGGGATGCTCGTCAAACAGGGATGGCGGAACATAGCAGCTGAAGGAGTGGTAGTTTGGGGTGGTCGTGATTTTGTAGAACCGGTTGGTGTAGAGGTTCTTCACCTCACGGCGGAACTGCTCGCCATTGATGCGGTTGCGCAGCAGCCAGAGGGCGTACTCGTCGCGCACCGACTGGTCGGCACGTGTGCGGTAGAAGAACGACGGGATGGCGTCAAAGATGAGCCGTCCGATGAAGTCGGGCTTCTTGCGCTCCTGGAAAGTCGGCAGGGCGGCGGGGGCGGGGGGTACGGTCGTCTCGTCCGGCGCCAGGAACGCCACGCCGAGGTTCTCCAGCAGGGCATAGACGGCGTAGAGGGTTCCGGCGGGCTTCCCGCCCGTCAGCACCAGGTCATTCCCGACAGTCTGGACAAGCCACTCCTCCTCCCCGAACTGCGGCTTGTCGCCCGCAGCCTTTCTGGCCAGTTCGGTGTTCCCCAGATAGACCGCCGCCCCCGCGGGCCTCTGCCCCGCCGCGACCTTCTCCAGTTCCTGGCCGAAAATCCGCTTCCAGAACAGTTGCAGTTCGGACTCCGCCCGTTTCGCCAGTACGGCCTCGCTGCCGTCCGTGACCAGATAGCGCGGAATCTCCGCCGCGCACAGGGTCAAGGCTAAAGCGCTGACCAACAAAAAATACCAGGATTTCATCTTCTCTCCTTTGTGTTGTCAAGATGACAAGGCCAGGCTGGCCTTGCTGCTATCGACCGAAGTCGCAATCACGGCAAAGGAGACCAGGAGCATCCTCCGAGGCAACTCCATGCTTCCACCCGTCCTGCCCAGGGCCGCAGTAGCGCAGTCGAACATCGTGGAACCGGACATTGGAGGCATGTTTCACCTCAAAGGCCGCGTCGGAGGAGTCGCGCCCCCACATCCCTGTCTCATCGATGTAGGGGGCCGCACCGACCCCGTAGTACTCAAAGCCGATGTCGTCAAAGCTGATGTCCGAGATCGAACCGACCCCATTTCCCCACACGCGGCTGGTCAATTCGACCGCGCCGCTGATGTGGCGGAAGGCAATGCCGCGCATGGTCTTGTCGCAGGCCACGGTCTGCGACACGTTGTTGAGCCGAATCTCGAAGCCACGCTTGGCCTGCATCACGATGTTCTCAAAACGCAAATCCTCCACATCCGTCCCGCCAGGCCCTTTCCCGTACTTGGCGGTGACCTCAATGCCAAAGCCGGAGTCGTGGATGACCAGATTGGAGAACACGGCATGGCGAATGACGCCGTTGCCGACTCCGACCCGCACCCCGTCCGCAAAGCGACCTGACAGCACGCAGTTGGTCACCGTGATATGCTCGCAGGGCAATTTCTCGCCGAGGGCGTCGCAGTTCCCCCTGAGGGTGATGGCGTCATCACCAGTGTCAATGAGGCAGTCGGAGACGGTGACGCGCTGGCAGCAATCCAAGTCAATGCCGTCGTTGCAGAGGTACTTGGGGTCGCCGTAGATGCGGAGGCGGGCAATCTGCGCGTCCTGACAGCCGTGCAGGAAACAGTTCCAGTAGGGGGAATTGACCAATTCGCAATCCTGGATGCGGATGCCTTTGCAGCGCACCAGGAAAATCATCTGTCCGTTATGGGGATGGATGGCCCAGAATCCCGCCTGGGGATGGACGTCGCTGATCCAGTTCTGGTAGGAGCCGTTGATTCGCCCGCCGGTGATGGAGATATCCTCGCATTCGCGGGCCACGATGAGATGGCGTCCATTGCTCCCCTCCGCGCTTCCCCAGCGGTTTTCCGGGCAGAAGTCAGGCTCGTTCCACTGCTCCTTGTCGTCGCCCGAGACAATCTCCGCCCCCGTCTCCAAATGGAGTCCGCCATGGCTGCGGAGATAAAGGGTGCCCGTCAAGTAACGGCCTGGCGGCAGAAGCACCACGCCACCTGCATTCAAAGCCCTCTGTATCGCCTGTGTGTCGGAATGGACTCCGTCACCCACGGCACCGTATTCCAGAACATTTCTCATGAGCGGAAATCTCCCCTTTGTCAACACCTATCACCGTACTCTTGCGATACCTGCTTCGCAGGCTTCGCCAGCATATTACGGATTGCCTCCCAACGCATCCGCGCATCGTCATCGACAATGACCGGCTCCCAGCCCTTCCCCAAGTAAAGTTTGATGGCGGGGATGCGGTGGTCATCCGTTGACAGATAGACGTTCTGCACATCTGCCTGACGGAATCTCTGGATGACCGCATCATGGACGACACGTGACAGCCCGCGTCCTTGAAAAGCAGGGTCCGCCGCCAGCCAGCCAAACTCGCAGCCATCGGGGAAGCCAGGAACGCACGTGCGGTTCGCCACGGCGGTGGCAGCCAATCTCCCCGTGCCATTGTCAACCAGGAAGAACAACCCGTCAGGATACATATTCGTGACAGTGCGCTTCAGGAATTCGCCATCCCAGTACTTAAAACCCGCATTCCGCATCAGGGCAATGTAATTCTCATCGTCCTGAACTGGAATATAGGTGCGAAGAGCGAATCCCGCAGGAACCACAGGCGCTGGATTGGCCGCGATCTTCGCGGCTGAAAAATGCATCTTCAACTGGGACATCGTATGCTTTCCTGGGAATTGACAGAATGATTCCGCCTTACAATATACCCTTGACAACTTTTTTCAACCCGACGCTGAAGAAAATTTTTTCCAACAAAGGACAAAAAGGACAAGATTGTGTGCCGTGCTGCCCCCTGGCGACCTTTGTCCTTTGCGTCCTTTTGCCCCTTCCGGGGCACAAAAAAAGCGCC
>JAFRLP010000584.1 GCA_017431185.1 Victivallales bacterium
GGACATGACGTTCTTTGCAAGCCTGTTGAATGTGGTGGGTGCCAGCGGCGTGGGAAATGGGCTGAAAGGCCGATATGAATTTTTCAGTGCCCTGAATTGGGTAAATTCCAAAGGCGTAAGGTTTTTTCCCACGACATACCCGCAGTATCCGGATGGCGTGATTCTTTGCGGTTCCAAGGAGACAACCGTTCCACAAATTATGGCGGAAAAAGAATTTGTTCAACGAACGGGCATATCGAAGGCTGCTACGCTTGAGGCACCTTATGCGCAGGATGGCGGTGTCAGTCAAATGCTTCGATGCATCGCGAAAGAGCTCACCCCCCAGAAGCGTAAGGAAAAATGCGGCGAAATCCTGGAGCGCGACAAGAAGAAGTTTGTTCAGCTTCTGGAAAAGCATCTGCCGCCCAAACCGACAGATAATAATTTGAACGCGGAGCAACGCCGTAAGGAATTGCAGGATTGCCTGGAATCCCTGGAGAATGCAGTCGCCAATGCAGAGGCGAAAAACGATTTGGATTGCCTACGTGAATACGCATTCGAGTTGAAGCAAATGCTTGAAGTGAAACCGGATGACTTCGATTTGCTGCCCTACGACGGTGTGACGACGCCAACTCTGTCCGGGACGTCTCAATACCAAGAACATATGTCAAGGCAAATCACGAAATGGTATAATGAGAGAGTGGGGCAACTGGAAGAAGGCACAAGGCTTCCGTGGGATTTGTCAAAGCGTCAGATTCTGCTGGCGGGGTTGCGCGACTATGCCTGCGCCCAAGTCGATGAGCTGGTGAGGCTCTTGCGGGAGAACGTGGGGATGCTCACGACGCAGGAGCAGGCGTCGAGTGCCCGTTTCCTGCTGGCCTTGCTTCTGAGTAATATTCTGAAGACAGGGCATCCGCTCGTGGAAAGCCAAACGGTAACAGAGGAGCGGAATCCGAAAGACCTGGACTCGTATCTCCAGGTCGCCGTCCCCAATCAGACTTGCACGCGGGAGTATTCCCCGTATTTCAAGACGACAATTCAACCCCTGCTCAAATTGCTGGATGAAATGGCCTCTGGAGACCAGGGGATGGTCTCACGTCCTCCACAGCCAGGTGACCAGGAGCTGCAGGCACTTCTGGAACGTGCCACCAGTACAATTTTCACCGTATAGACGAGAAAGGGAATCACGATGCCACACAAATTTGAACTTACCGTTTTTCTGGACACCGGCTTGCAAAGGGAGTTTGTCCCCTTGCGGGATCCCACGGAGAATCCGCCTCGAAATGCTCCAAAGAGCCTTCTCGAGGAAATTCAAACTCTGAAGGAGTTATGGACGAAGCCAGAGCTAGCCGAAGTCAAGGAGCAAGTCGGTGAAATCATAGACAAGGCTTCGTCGGGTGCGCCCGTTAAGCTGATGGTACGTGAAAAGTTCATCCAGGCGCGTCTCGGGGAGAAAGTCTGGCATTTGCGCAATGGAAATTCGTACACCTTGCAGGGAATCTGGTTTTTGATTGAGACGAACACGAGCGCGCAAAACGGGAATGCCCCCGTTGCGCATCGGCACGACCGAGGATACTTTTACCGCAAGGATGCCTTGAATGAAGAGGAGAAAGAGCACCTGCGGCAGGTCTATGTCGAGTCCAAGGGGACGCAGGAATGGCAAGCGGAGGATCCGTTCATTCCATATGAAAATGCATCCACGAATGAGGTTTCGCTGTTCTATTCTCCTTCGAGGCAGGAGTCAGACGCAGGGCAACAAGGTCAGGAACCGCAGGACACCCCGCCACTCCCCGAAGAGGTAATCCCGTTTTTCAAAGAGGCGTTTTCTTTCACGTTGGGCGTCAGAAGACCAGCGGGCGAAGTACAGGACGTGGATTTGTTTTTGGATTTGGGGAATACGAGAACAGCAGGACTGTTGTTCAGTCACTCGCAAAACCAAGTACCATTGAATCCCGACGACTTCAGGGCCGCCTTCAAGGTGCTTCGCATCAAGCCAGATGCGAAATCCGGCGAATACAACCTGGTGGATGACGTGGACGCAGGTATCGCTCAATCCTGGCTGGTGCTCCACGAATTGGAGCACCAGGAGTATCGCCTGGCCAACCAGAGCAAATCTCCAGACTTGCAACTGAATGAGTACAAGCCGCAATTCACTGCCAGACCCCAAAACTTTTTGGATAAAGTGCTCAGGCGTCCCATCGCCTACGACGTGGATGGCTACGTCATCAAACGAATTCCCCAAATGTTCAGCCAATTGTCCCCTGTGGTTTTAGGAGACCAGGCAGAACGACTGTTTAATCTGCCGTATGCGACGGCAATGATAAAAGTCGGCGCGAATCTGCAGCAGAGCTCCCCGAAGCGCTATTACTGGGATAACACCTCTGGCGAAGTGGATTGGCATATGCTTCTGAATGAATGGGATCCACATTACGAGATTCCATCGAAGGCAACCACCTTCCTGCCTACCATCCAAGGGGAAATGCTTCGATTTATGCAGACAAATGGAACCCTGATGGATTGGTCAAAGCAGCCAGAACCCGCCCATGCGCCAAGTCCTTTCCCCGAGAAGCCGCGCTATCCCAAGCAATCGACATTGACGTGGTTTCTTCTGAGGCTGCTGGAAATCGCGTATGAGCAGTGCAATTCCAGTTTTGCCAGGGGGGCGGACTTCATTCCGCATCGTCTGCGGAAGGTTCTGATCACCTATCCGTCAGGGTGGACCTCTGAGGAGGTGAGCCGATATCACCAGCGTTGCAAGGAGGCTCTGGACATCTTCTCGCAAGCCAACATCTACGGGGGCGTTGACAGCAAGGTTCGTCTGGAGTTGACCTCCTCGGAGGACACGCCGGACGAAGCCGTCGCCAGCCAGCTTCCCATCGTGTTCAGCGAGATTCACCGTTATCCGAATCTCCCGACGAGCGACTGGATCTCGCTCGTGGGAAAAAAACGCGCAGACGGACAGGATTCCGTCCGCATAATGAACTTTGACATCGGTGGCGGGACGACGGACATCTCCATCGTGGAATACACCAGCGAACAGGGGTATAATAACCTGAACACGACCTTGCTGTTCAAGGATGGACAGAACGTTGCAGGGGACGAGCTGGTGAAGCAGATCATCGAGAAGCATATCTTTGGCACCATCATCCAGGAGCATCCGAAGTTGGCGCCTGAAATAAAGGCAAAGTTCACGCAGCGCTTCAACAATGCGGCGCAGCAGTCACTCCGCTGCAAAGTCATCCGTTCCTGCCTGATTCCGCTGGCCACCTACTGCCTGTCGAAGCTGGGGGATGGCGGAGAGCTGAGCTTTTCGGCCCAGGACGCTGGAGTCTCCTCGAACAACTGGCAGGACCTTCTCGATTTTCTGGAGGTGGAGCAGCTGGATTTGCCCTATCAGACCCCCTGTGTGAACTGCAAGGTGGATGACATCAATCAACGTCTCATCGAACCACTTTTGAAGGGCCTATTCGAGAATTGCGCGATGTACGCGGCCGCCTTTGACATTGACCTGCTGATTTTCAGCGGAAAGCCATCCGAACTACCATATATCCGGACGATGGCGCAGAAGTACATTCCCATTGACAATGCGCGCATCATCTTTGCCAGAAACTACAAGGCGGGTCAGTGGTATCCCTTCATAACTCAGGAGGGATGCATCAAGGACGCCAAGACAGTGACTGTGGTTGGTGCGGCGCTGTACTACGCCCTACGGAATGGCCTGATCGCGGGATGGACGATTTCGACCAGACCAAATGCCGTGGTAGAGAATGAATGGGGAAAATATACAGAGATGACATCTGGCAG
Source organism: Victivallales bacterium (assembly GCA_017431185.1). The sequence continues at coordinate 3,784 of JAFRLP010000584.1, forward strand.
GAAAGGAATCCTCTTGGGAAAAGAGGAGGCCAATGCATCCGCGATACTTCTTAAGAACGACATCCTTGCCAGACGCCGAAATGTGGCCAGTGCGCCAGAACCCGTCTATCGCTTCAAATGCAATAATCAGTCACTGCCCAATCAGTCCTATAATGTCAATCTGAGCAAGGAGCAAAAGGAAAATAGAGAAACGCTGACCATAAAAAGTGTGGAAGGCTATTCGGTAAAGGACTTTGAATTGCAGCTGTGGCCGTGTCCAGATGTCAGCGGCATAAAGTTCTGGCAGGAAGAGGGGATTTTCAACATTGCATTTCCCGAGGACAAGAAATTGCAATAACGAGAGAGGGTGATTGCAAAACTACCACAAAACCGCCAAAGCATCGCAAGCGATGAAGCCATCGCATCGGCCATGAAGCGGTTTGGTTGAGAGTTTTGCAATTCCCAATAGATGGAATAGGAGTTATGTCGCAATGGAACATATGCATTTCAAAAGGATGAGGAACGTCTGCGCACAGACGGTTGGACGATTCATGGTATTTGCCCTGCTGTTATTCCTGCTTTGGGAGGCTAGTTCTGTGTATGGGCAGGAAAAACCTAAAGCACCAGCCACCAAAGTCGAAGAACAAGCGGTTGTCAAGGAGCTCCAAAACGATGGGACGGACAAATCAGAGCAGCCACCCAAAAAATCTTCCTCTGATAACGGGGGCCAAGCAGAAACGTCTTCCCAAAACATCGAAAAATCACAGAAGCATCCAAGTGAAGTCCATAGCCAGGAAAAAGAGAACCTCACAGGTGGAACTCCACCAAAGGCCACGGAACGGAATCGGGATATTATGACATCGTTGCTCGGAAGTTTCGGAGCGATGATGATATGGGTGGTTTTAGGAGTTGTCTTTTGTATCCTAGTAAAATTCCGTGACAGGAAACCAGTGCCGTCTTCACAGTTGGTGTCGATGGATACGCTGCGCAAAGAGCTCTCCGCCATAATAAAATCATCACGCCCCGAAGTGCCTGCTGTACAGTCATCGACAAAAACGAAGCAGCGGGATGAGGAGCGCGAGAAAGCTGTGCAAGAGCAAAAGAAACTGTTGGAAGAAAAGAGCCAGTTGGAGGAGAATCTTGCAAATGCGGAGAAAGAACGAAAGGAACTGTCTGCGGAAAAGAAACAGTTGGAGGAGAAGCTTGCAAATGCGAAGAAAGAACGAGAGGCGCTGTCTGCGGCAAAGGAACAGTTGGAGGAGAATCTCGCGGAGGCGGAGGAAGAGAGCGGCAAGAGGAAACGAGCTTGCGAACAGGAGAAGAGCGGACGGGAAGTGGCGGAACGTCAGCTGGCAGAGGCCAGGAATGAACTGGGCACGACGAACCAAAAATTGGTTGATGCACAAAGGCAATGCGAGACGTTGAAATCCAAGATGTATCCGAAGGAGCTGCTTTCAAATGAGGCGTTTGGGATTCTCAAGGGACATTTGGAGGAGTGGTTGGCAAACCAGTCTTCAGGAGCGCTCCTGGCTCGTGCGGAGTTGCAGGCCTTCGGGACGCGTGCTTTGTTGCCAAATTGGCCACAGTCTTTGAACAATCTGGCAATCGGCATTTCCGCCGCGATGCGCGAAGCGGGAAAAGGCGAACAGGAGATTTTCGAGGAGCTAAGTGCTTGGAGTAAGTTCCTCGGGATGTTTTCAGACAACGACTTCGATTTTTTCCTGAGGGTGCCAAAGTTAGGGGAAAACATTGACAGGAGTTGGATGCACTGCAAGAACCGCGATTCCGCGAAAGTTCAGAAAATCATAAGCTGGGCTGTATTTCACAACGAAAAGGGGATTCAGAGCAGTGCCGAAGTCGAATGAACCGAGAGGCTATTGCAGGACAAACATTCAACCATAGAGAGAGGCATGATTCCACTCCATAGAAGGAGGCAAACAATATGAAATCCATCAAGGGAACAGGCATTGTGATTACGCAGGAGGACGGTCGTCCTCTGCGCTCCGGGCAACTTCACTATTGGGATGCCAATTGGGCGAACATCATTCAATCCGAAGCGGATGCTTATTGCCCAGACGTCTCTTTTCAAGGGGAGACGGAACAGTTCACCGCGACCTTTCGCCAGAATGAGGAAAATAGTGGGAAGGAACTCTGTGGAATCTCGAGCTCACTGGAAGACCCCTCCGTTCGCATTCCAGAAGAAGATTTAGACGGGTTCGTTGCGGCCTTGGACCGATTGCATCAACTGGCGGAAAACAAAGCCATTCCTGAGGATAACCAAATCTTTCTGCGTGAGTTGCGAGTGCCCAACCCTCTGGTGATGCCAAGCAGTTGGCGAGTGGTAGTGCGGAATTTCCATCGTCGTCTCCTGGTTCTTTGGGGATACGAGACGGAGCGTCAAGATGCCGCAATTTTGCCGCTGACCCCGACGTCCGCCAATTGGCCCGACGCCGCCGAACGAAAGGACCTCAAGGAATTGCTGCAGGCTCGACTGGTCGGAAACGGGATTGTCCTGAGCACTCCGTTGAAGCTCCTCCTCTGGGGCATCATTGCGGCGATTCTTCTGGGAATGCTCTTTTTGTTCTTGAATATGACCTCGCCGAAAATTTGCAAAGTACACAACAGACCTTTGATTGACGGGCAATGTCCTGTCATTTGCGAGAAATGCCATCAGCATTTGCTCAATGGCGAAAACAACGCAGAATCCACTTTTTCAAAGCGTATTGCCGAACTAGAGAAGCAAGCCGAGGCAAAGGAGCAAGAATTGCTGGAGTACAAGAGAGCCTTTGCCATAAATGAGAAGAATTCTCAGGGCGACTTGGAAGACGCCCGCAAGAAATTGCAGGGGGCGCTGGGAGCTCAGGAGAATCTCCGGAAGGAACTTCAAAACGCGAAGGGCGAATTGGCGAAACATCTGCAGGAAAACAAGAATCTCAAGGAAAAGCTGGAGTTGGCCAACAACGAATCACAGGGTACAAAGCAAACACTGGCGAAGGCGCAAGGCGATTTGAAGAAAGCGCAAGAGGAAGCTCGGGCCTCTAATGACGCATTGGAACGCACACGCAAGGAACTTCAAGACGTTCAGAAAACTTTGGCTGAACTGCCACCAAATATCCCGAAAGCACCAGAGGAAGAGATTGTGGTCGTGCTGCGAAAACAATTGGAAACGGCAAATCAAAAACTCATAGAGGCGGATCGAATCATCAATGAAATAGGTCAAAATCCCAATGACAAAACGGAACTCGGCATAAAGAAAAATGACCCCACTCAGCAGCTGGACGCAAAGGCTGCTCAAGTCAACGAACAGCTGCCGGACGAGAAGGCCAAGGCGGACGAGCTCAACAAGCTGCTGGCGGACGAGAAGGCAAAGGCGGACGAGCTCAACAAGCAGCTGGCGGACGAGAAGGCAAAGCAAGCCGGATTTGACAAGCAGTTGGCGGATGCGAACGCCAAGGCGGACGAGCTCAACAAGCAGCTGGCGGACGAGAAGGCAAAGCAAGCCGGATTTGACAAGCAGCTGGCGGATGCGAACGCCAAGGTGGACGCCCTCAACAAGCAGCTGGCGGACGCGAACGCCAAGGTGGACGAACTCAACAAGCAGCAGGCGGACGCGAACGCCAAGGTGGACGCCCTCAACAAGCAGCTGGCGGAC
>JAFRLP010000585.1 GCA_017431185.1 Victivallales bacterium
CCCGTCACTTTGTCCCTTGCGTCCCTTGCGTCCCTTGCGGCATTACACCCAAATCTTCGCTGATTTGCAGAAAAAAGCGTGATCTTCCTTGACGAACATCCAAAACTATCTATATTGTGTCACAACGAAAACACACAAAACCAGAAAATTCCCTCCAATGAAACACACCGTGTTTCCTGCGTTGTGTTGACGGCGGCGAGGACGCCGCCGCCAGTGTTTCCTGTGTTGACGGCGGCGAGGACGCCGCCGCTACATTCTACTCAGAGGTCACGAAAATGGCAGAAAGTCTCCCAGAAAGGCATGGCAAACCGGAGGAATCAGCAGGTAAAAGCAAGGTATTCTGCGCAAACTGCGGACGTTCCTTTGTCCCGGTTGCCTGCAAGAAAATCGAGGATTTTCGGGTTATCGGGGAGTTTTGGGGATGTCCGGTGTGCCATCGACCGTTGGAAAATCATCCCTCCTTGCAAACAACCTCTTCAAGAACTGCCGCACAAAGTTCCAGTGGACTGGCCAAACTATTCGGTGAGACCCCCCCGACGCGGAAGAAGTCACAGAGCATCTTTGCGACGGATACATCCGATGTTCATCTGTGCAAGGATTGCAGATACTACCTGGTTCATCCTTTTGACAGTCGCTGCACACGCTTTGACAAACAGGTCGAACCCACGGATGACTGCCCTGATTTTATCGAAAAAAGCGCCAAGAAGACCTTGGACGTCTGAAAAGCCAAAATGAAATGTAATCTGTTCTGTTCCACCAGGTTATCCATACAATACAAAACAAGAAACGCTCACAAAAGATCTCCCCCACGCAATTGCATGAGAAAAAATCATTCAACGTTTTTGGCGATATTTCTTACCACCTCTCTGATAGTTGGTTATGGAAGAAATACCTCTGCTTCAGGCATTCCCACGCCTGAAGCGTGGGCAAAAAACGCGGGCAATCCGCAACCTTTGCTCTTGGTGGAGTATTTTCCGTTCCATGAAACCAACGAAATGCCCGTGGAATATCGTCCGCTCCCCACTTATAGCGGATGGACGAAGGAGCGGATGGAACGCGACTTGCAACGTCTTCAGGAGAATCGCCTGAACGGAGCGGTGCTGCGTCTGTCTCCCCAGGACATTGCCGACTCCTTCAAGAGAGCCAGGCTGAAGGAGTTTCTGGACATTTCTCTAAAACATGACTGCACCGCCCTGCTCTGCTTGACCGCCGAACATCCAATGCAGTTGGATTTGGGAAACACCGAACGTTTTTTGAAATACCAGGGGATTGCCGACCATGCCGCACTGTACCGCAAAGGCCAAAATGTCATCCTTGCCTTTGCCGAAGGCATCCAGTTGACGGGAAGGGACGAAGCGGGCTTCGAGCATCGTTTGCTGGGCAGGGACTGGACTGCCCTGCCCTGCTCCAGCGAGTCGTTGAATCTATCTGCAAAAGACGATTTGATATGGATTTACACATCATTCCACAAGCCATCCAAAGCATCTTGGCCCATTCAGGAGTGGATGTTGCCTCGGTCAGGGTTCAAGCACTTTCGCAAGACATTGGAAAAAGCGAGGGAATCCTCCCCGAAAATCATTGTAATATCATCATGGAACGACTTTTACAACGGTTCTGCATTGGAGAAGAACACCCTGGATGGCGAAAAAGGGCTTGAAATTCTCCGTAAGCAATTGGAAAAATGGAAATAACACTGAACGATTCCCAAACGTGAAATCTTTGCAGGGGGTTACTCTGCCTTGCTCTCCAGGTATTTGTCAACTCGTGACTTGGCATTCTCCCGCAAGTTGCCTGCAAAGAACCACACGTCGTTGGCGTGGAAGACGCCCTTTCCCATGAAGCCTTGGATATCCCATTCCGAATTGGACGGCAAATCGACGAGCAGCGCACCCTTGTCAGGCGAGATGACCGCCGAGAACAACTGGCTGCTTTTCTTGACGGAGCCGTCGCGGTAATCATAGAAATAGGCCAGGCGATGGAGAGCGCGGTCTGCTGGCACGGCATCTGTCCGCCAGTTCAATGGATTGATGCAATATTCGCCGAATCCTGCGCAAAACGTGCTGGTGGCCTCCTGGTTCTGCGTGTTCCAAGCCAGAATGACTCCTAGGTCAGACGCCCCTTTGCCAGGCTTGATGCGCCCCTGGAAATCGCTTCTGATTTTCGCTTCCGTGACATGCGGAAGCCCCGCCAAATAGGCTGCGACAAAACCATTATCAGGGGTGATTTCAGGGCAATTCCGCAGAAGGTGATACAAGTCCATCGCCCCCTGGCTGTGCCCCAAAAGAATGAAGGGGCGTTGATGGTTGTCATGCGCGAGATAGTGGCGGAAGGCGGCAACCGTGTCTTGCATCCCGCGACGGAATGCTGGCCATTCCGCAGGAACCAGCCCACCCTTTTTCTGTATCTTCATTACCGATTCGTAGGTGAGTTGGTGTACGTATGGCGCAAAGACCCGCGCGTCTTCACCGAAGATGCCCCGTGTCTGGGCCTCCGCGAATCCTTTGACCTTTTGACGGATTTTCGGGTTGTCAAGCCACTCCATCTCCGAGTCTTCCGCCTTGCCGACCAAAGTGGGATAGACATAGAAGATGTCATAACTGGCCTTTGACGACGGGGTATGGGAGTCGCGGATGACCCAATTCTCCTCCAGCGCATACACGTCTGGTGAATTGCTCGTGCAACAACCAGACAATAAAATAGTTACAACGAAAAAAGCACATCCCTGAAGGAAGGTGAATATCTTTTTATTCAATGATGTGACTCCTTGTTTTGCAAGCGATTCCATATACATCCATTAGTTTTGTGACCTTGATGGCGCGGGAAGCGGGAAAATCTCCTGGAGAACCTCTTGATGACGTCGAACAATCTGCAGGAACGGAGCGAAGCGTGTGGAAACGGGAATGTTGTCTCGTTCAAAGGCATCCATCAGCTGTTCCACCGTCTGCTGTCTTTTCATTGCCTCGTCAAACTCCTTTCGTGCCAATGACAACCGACGGTGAAAGTTCTTGACGTCGCCCTCCAGCAAACTTCCAATGGCATTGCCGTACCCCTCCAGGGCGGAACGCATCAGCGGCGGCGCGGCGATGGCCAGTTGCATGAAGTCGCGGCGGCGTTTCATCAAGGCGCCATTGTCTGTTCGCAGGTCGGTGAACGCCTCCGGCGCGTTTTCCAGGCGAACATGCATCACCGCATCCACTCTCAAGGGACTGACGACGGGAAGGATTTCCAGTTCAGCGACTTTTGCGGCGATTACCTGGGCATTGGATGAGGGGCGTCCCCTGTTGGCGACTTGGCGGATATTCTGCTGATACCACCATTGCGGGGTGGTTCCCTGCGGCAAGGAGCTGCCTAGCAGGAAATTGACGGCGGAGACGGGAGGTCTTTCGTATGCCTCCATCTCCAGCAGGCGACGGCACATCTTCTGGCACTTCAAATTGGTCTTGTCGAAGGCGTAGAGAATTAGGTCGCAATGCATTGCATAGCATTGAAAGAGACCGGTGAAATCCGGCGGGACCGATGTGGTCAGAAGCAGGATCAGGTCAGGGAAGCAACTGTTCTCGAACTGATGCTGGGCGGGCAGATAGTCCAAGTCCAGGGCGATGCCGCCCGCGTTTCGAATTCTCATGGCATTGCGGTGAGCGAGGGCAGCCGACAAAAAGCAGGCCAGCGGCCCATTGCCCTTGCCTTTTCCCTGGGGAAAAAGGTCGCTGACCCTTCTCTGCACCATGGCGCACATGACATGATAGGTGAAGTCCAGTACGGAGGTCTGCCCGCCGAAGGTTATCGTCAAGCCGGTTCTGGTGCATGTGGCCTCGGCCTGGGCCACGATTTCGACGGTTTGCCCGGGAATCCCCTCGATGCCCAGGGTTTCATCAAGCAGGAGAAAGCAACTGGATGCGTAGCGGCCAATGTTGCGGGCCTCATCTACGCTGGAGGCCTTGACCCGAATTTTTGCGGTGGGAATCTGTTCGGTGAAGGAGAGAGCGAGCAAGGAGGAGGTTGTCAGCATGAAGACGGCCATTGCCAATCTTCCCATGCGGGATTGGCAACATCCCCTGCCCTGCTCTTCCTTTCCTTGATTCATGGAATGCACGGTGGCTTCCAGGCGTTCAGTTCAAGTATTTGGCGCCTTTCTTCATAGGCATGAACTTCATCTGCTGCTGAGGTTTTCCGACCTTGGGGCGCTGCTGAGGCTGCGGAATGGGCTTGGAAACAGGTTTGCCAGGCTTGGGGCCAGGCTGTGGGATGGGCTTGGAAACAGGTTTGCCAGGCTTGGGGCCAGGCTGTGGTCTGTGCTTGGCCGGCTGGGGATGGTCATGCCTCACAACTGGCGGCGGAGCATAGCCGTGCGGCTGGGGCGCGACAACCACTGGCGGTGGAGGATTGTGATGATGTTTATGATGATGGCTGTTGCGGGCGGGCGGCGGTCCCCAGACGCCTCCGATGGGAACCGGGTCATAGATGTAGTAGTTGCTCTGCGGCTCGTAGGAGACATCATCATAGACACAGCCTGTCATGAGCAACGCGGAGGCAACCGCCAGGCTGCCGAGAGACAAAGCAAATTTGTTCATCATGCACTCCTTCTTCCCATCCAATGCCAAAGGAACGAAATAAACTGTTTCCGTGCCGGAAGTCCCACCGTCACAATCGGGACTCAGGTTCCTTTGGCATGGAATTGGAATGACTTTGCCGGGGCACAGGCCGCGGACATGACATGCCCGTGGCTTTCAGGCTGTCAAGACAAATTACCAGGTCTGGGGCACTTTGGGCTTGGTGGTGATGGGATGCGGTGGCATGGGATGGTTGTGATGGTTGGGACGGGGGCCAAGGTCGATGGTCTTGCGACCATGATCTTTGTGATGGTGGTGGTGATGGCAGCCCGTGAAGGCGACGGCAACCGCCACGCAGAGCAAAAAGGCAAACAGTTTCTTCATGTGCTTTCTCCTTTGGTTGTTCTGTTTTCAGGCAAAGAACCTCATCTGACGCTTCTGCCTGAACATCACCCAATAATGTACATCCTCAATTTCAAAAATTTCAAGATGCGGTGGCATTTTTTTCAAGAAAAATGTATCTATTCAGTCAACCTCAGGCAATTTCAATCCACAAGGCCTGAAGGCCTCGCGGGCAGGGTGGGGGCTCACGCCTGGCACGTCGTGCATTTGTGGCAAATCCGAGGCTACGCACGTTAGAACAAGGTGGGGGGGCTGAATACGAAAAAAAGCTTAGGAATTTGCTCGTGATATCGTACAGCCTTGAGGTCCCCTCGCCATCGGTTCCATCCTCCGCAATGTTCTGCTCGGCCACAAGAGCCGCGCCCTTTGCGACGCATTCATCCGGATCATAAAGTGATATTTTTGCTTTTGGAAGAAGTCTTTGGATAGCCTCCTTCACTTGAGGCATCCTGGAAGAGCCGCCCACCAGCAAAACACCATCCGTGGCTTGAATGTCGATGTTTAAACCTAAAAAAAGCAGTTAGATTTTTCCATGCTTACGACAAGGGAAAATTGCATGACAAGGACAGCATATCCCCACGCAGTCACTTTTTTTCCATGCCGCACCGCCTATTTTTCTGATTTTTCTGCGTCGCTCTATTGTCTTGGAAGAACCTATGTTACATAGGCGATTGTCAGTTGTCCACTGATTTCCGCAGGGAACATCGCCTTCACAGCCCCGTACTTTCTGAAGGCGTACTTGAGCACCAGACGCCACCGTTCCTCGGCAGCCAACTGCGACGAAGTTCGTATCCTGTTCAGAATGAACATGATGGATGATATTCCGCAACGGCATTTCTC
>JAFRLP010000586.1 GCA_017431185.1 Victivallales bacterium
CCGGGGGCACGGTGCCCCCCGTAGAACGGCACGCTCACGAGGCCGTCGATATGCGGAGAGCGGAGCAGGGCGGCGGTGGAGTCGTGCGGGAAATAGACCAGTCCGATGACCTGCCGCCCAAGCCCCTCCTCGAATTCCCTGTGGCACCAGTCGATGGAGGCGACCAGCGCGTCCTCCAGGACGCTGGCGAAGTCCATCAGGCGGCGCTGGTTCCCGTCGTTTTTGTCCAGGAGCGTGTCGAAGAAGGGCCGCCACTCGTCTGGTCTGGGTAGTTCCAGCGTGTCAAACTCCGCATTCGGGAGATTCCACGCCTGACGTAGCCTGCCGATGTCATTATTGTAAAGCCGACGGATATGCGCCCGCAGCTCCTCCTGGCTGTCGGGGGAGTAGTCGAAATGGAAATGCTGCCAGTCGCTGTGCATCCAGTCGAACCACTGTCCGTCCCCTCCGTCGCTGATGTGGATTCCGATGATGCGCCTTCCCCAGGGGGAGTTCTTGAGGTATTCGCTGAGTTTGCGGAGGGCTTTGCCCACCTCGCGTCGGTAGGTCTTTCCCGTGATGGAGTGGAAATAATGCCCTTTTTGCGCCTCAATCTCCAGGGGCTTGCCGTCATGCTCAAGCCAGCGCGCCTCTGGGAAGTCCTCCGTGTAGCCCAGGTACGGATAGAGGCTTACCTGAAGCATGATGGGTTGTCCAGGCGCATGAGAATAGAATTTGGCAAGGGTCTCATCTATCGTGCCGTAATCGTATTTGTCCTTGCCTTGCCAGAAAGGCCTGGCGGGAAGCGTGCGGTAGCGGTAGCCCGCCGCCATGGGAATATGGCAGAAATTGAAGGGATAGCCGAGTTCCTGGAACATCCGTGCCGTCGGCCCGTAACTCCCTTGGTAGGCTGTGAATGGCACGGGATGCCCATTGATTTCCAGAACGGGACGTTCCGCCAGGCGCGCTATCCTCGCCTCGAATATCGGAGCATCCGCCAGAACTTTGGCGGCTTTCTCCGCCGTGGTGACTGGCGGATACTGCTGGGCTGTCCCGTGGTGACGAGGATGATTGCGCATGGGTTCGATGGCCTCCCGCACATCCATTTGGGTCAGTTCCACCTCGCACTCCGCGCCCTCACTGCCCACGATGACTGTCAGGTTGGCGGAAGGCCATTCCGCTGGCACTGTGAGGAAGCAATAGCCGTCCAGCCAAGGTTCATCGCAAACGCAGGGAGTGCGGAAATCCCTATTTGTCACGCTCTCTCCCTGCGGGCCTTTGGCGGTCAGCCGCACATAGCAGAAGCATCCCTCGTTCGCTTTCAGAAAACGATAGCCGTAGGTGAGGCGGTAGCGCCTGCCTGGCTTCAGGCTGATGTCGGTGGCGATGGGGACGGTGAACAGCCCGCGTCTGGCGTTTTTGTGGAATATCATTCCGCCCTGCCCGTTGGAGCGCGCCCAGCCCAGGGGCGTATCAACCTTGGGCATGTCGTCTGGCGGATGCAGCAGGTTTCCTGTGGAGGGGAGGATGCCGACCCATTGGTAAGGCACGCAGGGAAAATGCAGTTCCAGCACGCCGTCCCGCTCCGCAAGCACTTCAAAGGGACGGGTGGCGGTTGGCTCCACCCAGTAGGTGGAAGCAAAGAAGCCCGCTCTGCTCTCGAGTCGCGACGGGTATCACTTGGAGCTCACTGGGTGGACTAAAGGGAGTCAAGCCTCCTAAGGCGTTTGCAGAGAGGTCGCGAGGTTGGCCTCTAGGCCATGCAGGAGCCGAAGTCCGTCATCTC
>JAFRLP010000587.1 GCA_017431185.1 Victivallales bacterium
GATGAGTTTGCAGACCATGTTGCCCTCGTTGAAGGAGCGCCCCAGGGCGCGCGCCACGTCCTTCACCACGGCCTTGGCCTTCAAGGTGCCGAAGGTGCCGATCTGGACGACGTTGCCCTCGCCGTATTTCTGGTGCACGTACTCGATGACGCGGTAGCGGCGGCGCTCGCAGAGGTCGATGTCGAAGTCAGGCGGGCTGCACCTTTCGGGGTTGAGGAAGCGCTCGAACAGGAGCTGGTACTTGATGGGGTCGATGTCGGTGATGTGGACAAGGTACGCGACCAGGCTTCCTGCGCCTGAGCCGCGCCCGGGCCCGAGAGGCACTCCGTCCCGCCTGGCGAAGTGCAGGAAGTCCCACACGACCAGGTAGTAGGAGGTGAAGCCCATCTGGTCGATGATGCCCAGCTCGTAGTTCATTCGGTCGATATAGACCTGCTCGTCAGGGGTGTGATTGGGGGCGTTCACATCAATTCTGAAGCGCTCCATCATCCCCTCCTCCGCCAGTCCGCGCAGGTATCTGGCGCGCTCCTTCTTGGCGATTTCGGGGGTGGAGACGTCATACCCCTCCGGAAGCGGATATTCGGGGTAGTGGTTGGCCTTGTCCTCGTCCACCGTGGGAATGTGGATGTGGCACCGCTCCGCGATTTTGACGGTGTTCTCCAGGGCGTCAGGGGCCATCGGGAACAGCGCCGCCATCTCCTCGGGGCTCTTGAAATAGTACTCGGGCCCTCCCGGGAAGCGGAAGCGGTCGGGGTCGTTCATCGTGGTCTGCGTGCCGATGCAAAGGAACACCTCGTGCGCCTCGGCGTGCTCGCGCTTGAGATAGTGCGAGTCGTTGGTGCAGACCAGCGGGAGGTTGCGGCGGCGCGCGATTTCCAGCAGCTTGGTGCAGACGGTCTTGTCCTCGGGCAAACCATGGTCTTGCAGTTCCAGGAAGAAGTTTCCCTCGCCGAAGATGTCGAGGTATTCGTCAATGACCTTCTCCGCCGCCTCATCCGCCCCCAGGAGGAGTTTTGCGGCGACCTCGCCGCCCAGGCATGCGGAGAGCGCGATGATGCCCTTGTGGTATTTGCGGAGCAGTTCCTTGTCGACGCGGGGCTTGTAGTAGTATCCCGTGAGCCAGGCCTCCTCGTTGAGGCGGCACATGTTGTAGTAGCCCTCCAGGTTCTCGGCGAGGCAGACCAGGTGGTAGCCCGTGTAGTGGGCCACCTGGTTGTTCTTGTCGCGGCAGTCGCCGGGAGCCACGTAGAATTCGCAGCCGATGATGGGCTTGAGCCCCTCCTTCTGCATGACGTCGATGAACTCCATCGTGCCGCTCATGTTGCCATGGTCGGTGATGGCGCAGGCCGTCATCCCCATCTCCTTGCAGGTCTTGGCGATGTCCTTGCACTTGGTCGTGCCGTCCAGCAGACTGAAGTCGGTATGTACGTGCAGGTGAACGAAAGGTATGGACACGGGCTCCTCCTGGTGTTTGGCCGCCGGCCGCGCAACGGCTGGCGGTGATATTCTCTATGACCGATGTGGATGAATCAAGAATAATCCACTTCGGGAAAATTGCAAGCCAACTCCCCCCGTTTTCCCCTTGGCCACATCAAAAAAGCGATAGTCCTTTCTGGCGTTCAAATGTTGAAAAGGAAGTTCCAGCAGTGTATATTACTGTTCTTGCAGACAACGGGTGTTCACTCTGTTTTGAACCGCAACAACACTTGTATTCGCAGAGGTCGAATCAATGAAAAACATCTCTTTGATCATCCTGGCATTGCTCTCCCTATTGCTCAAGGCGGAAAACGTTGATTTCCTTAAACTCAACGCAGAGCAGAAGGAAACTCCACCGTCAGGGGAACTGCATTTGCACTCCATGCTCACTCCTTATCGGGACGGCTTTCTATGGAAGGTGCCCAAGGGACGCGCAGAGGCCACCTCAGGAGTGGTCAAGTTGGGCACGGTGTCGCTTCAGCCGTTGCACTGCTACCGTTTCCAATGGGAACTGCTGCCAGCCCAATTCCAGAAAATACTCATCCGCGTGAACTACATTGAAAAGGACGGGACGCGGCAAATGGCCAACACGCTCGGCACATTTGAAAACAGTAACGCCATAGGCTCCTTTAATTAAGCCGCCGTTTCAAACAGTGATCTTGCATGTGACGGAGGCCTGCGGGGGCGGTGTGCGGAGGCATCTCCAATTGCTGGTGCCTGAATTGCTGCGCCGTGGCCTGGAGTGCGGGATTTTCGCCTTCGGCAACCGCTTGGAGCCAGGCTTTCTGGAGGACATGGCCGCCCTGATGCAACTCGGCTGCCGGGTGACGGTGGTGCGCGGCGCATCACTCGCGGCCTGGCCAATGCTCCGTCGGGTCATCCGCGAATGGTCTCCTCGGCTTATCCACTCCCATGCGGCAAGGGGTGGCCTGCTGGCCAGACTTTGCGCAGGGCATACGCCTGTGCTGCATTCGCCGCACGGCCTGCCTCCCCCTGGCACTCTGCGTCATCGGCTGCTCCACGGAATGGAGATGCTGACCAGACGGCGCGTCATCTCCTATGTTCTGGTCAGTTCGGCGGAGCAGGAGGCCCCGCTGGCTCTGGGGATACCAGCGGAGAAATGCCGCGTCGTCCCCAATGGCGTGCCTGCAAACCTTGCCGAGGAGTCACAGCCCCGGAACGTAGCGCGCAGAACACTTGGCCTGCCGTCGGAAGGCAGGCTGATAGGCGTGCCCGCCCGATTGGCTACGCAGAAGGGAGTGGACACCTTGCTGCAGGCACTGCCTTCCATGCGATCCGACTGCCTGGTGGTTCTATGCGGTGACGGCCCCGAGCGCTCGCGCCTGGTCAATCTGGCAAGTTCCCTCGGAGTGCAATCCAAGGTCGTCTTCGCAGGGCATATCGAGGGGCTTTGGCGCAGTTTGCGCGCCTTTGACGCCATTGTCCTGCCTTCCCGTTACGAGGGACTATCCTACGCGCTTCTGGAGACCGTCGCCTTGGGGATACCGCTGATGGCCAGCGACATCCCCGCCAATGTCCCTTGCCCTGAATTGCGTCCGTACCTGCATCTCTTTCCGCCAGATGACCCAGGCGCCCTTGCCCAAGTCGCCGATGGCCTGCTGGAGAACCTGGAGCCAGGGCGACGGCTTGCCAGCCAGGCGCAGACCCTGCTGAACAGACAATTCTCCCTGACTGCCCAGGCCGAGTCACTGTCCCGAATTTATCGTGAGGCTCCCTGCAGCCTCAATTAGGCTACTTGCCTGGCACTGCTACTGACTGACGCTGCGGGTGGCGACCACATCGACGCCAGTGCCGCACACATTGGCGAGCAGCACCTGCCCCTCCTTGACAGGAAGCGCGGGGACTGTGGCATGGATGGCCTTCAGACATTCAGCAATCCTGGCCTTGGGGACGCTTCCCGCCGTCTTGACGCAGACGGGCATGGTGACTCCAGGCACTACCATCAGCGTGGTGATGGTGCGCTCAGGCGTGGTACACTCCTTCCTGGCGTAGATTTCACCGCGCGGGCAGGTGTAGCCCGCGAGTTCGACTATCCTATCGTCTTCCAGGATGGCGGTAATCTGGCAGCCCATCGGGCAGCCAATGCAGGTGATTTCCTTTTTCATGGCTAATTACTCCTGGACAATGCGCAGTGAAACCTGGTGAGTTGAGCCGCCCTGGGGCAGCACCGTCGGCTGCAGGTAACTCGTGACCATTTCGCCTGGGGTGAAGATGCGCGCCTTGCGGGAGGCGACGACCGCACCGTCCACCACTGTCTCCAGTTTTGCGTTGCGGAAGACATTGGCGGGGCGGAACATCAGTTTGACGGGCGCGGACACGGGAGCGGTGATGCGACGGGGCACCAGCCCGCGCACGCCTTCGCCGTCCACGACCTCGGCCAGCAGCGTACCCTCCTGGCTGGCTGTCGCCGCATACTCTGCCGCAGCCTGCCCAGCCAGTTCGGACTCCTCGGAGACGTTATCGACCAGATCATGGACATGCAGGACGTTGCCGCAGGCGAACACGCCTGGAACGCTGGTGGCGAAGCGCTGGTCAACGACGGGGCCAGAATTGGCCCTGTCCAGCGTCAGTCCAGCCGCACGGGAGAGCTCGTTTTCGGGAATCAGACCAACGGAGAGCAGCAGCGTGTCGCAGTCGTACTGGATTTCCGTGCCCGGGATGGGCTTGCGGTCAGGGCCGACCTTGCTCACGGTGACTCCCGTGAGCCTTTCGCGTCCGCGGATGTCAGTGACCGTATGGGAGAGGAGCAGCGGGATGCCATAGTCATCCAGGCACTGCACGATATTGCGCTTCAGTCCGCTTGAGAAGGGCATCAGTTCGACGACGGCCAGCACCTTCGCCCCCTCGAAGGTCATGCGCCGTGCCATAATCAGCCCAATGTCGCCCGACCCCAGGATGACGATGCGCCTGCCGGGCATCATCCCCTCCAGGTTGACCATGCGCTGCGCGGTTCCGGCGCTGTAGATGCCCGAACAGCGCGTGCCGGGGATGCCCAGCGCACCGCGGGGGCGTTCACGGCATCCCATGGCCAGGACGATTGCCTTGGCCTGAAACACCTGTATGCCCTTCTGCGGGCTGGTGCAGGTCACGGTGCGATTGCCAGACACCTCCAGCACCATCGTGTCGCACTGGTAGGGGATGTGCCGTTCCATCGCCATTTTGACGTAGCGCTCCGCGTATTCAGGCCCCGTCAGCTCCTCCTTGAAACGATGCAGGCCAAAGCCATTGTGGATGCACTGGCGCAGGATTCCGCCCAATTGCGACTCGCGTTCCAGAATCAGGATATTGCGGCAACCAGAATCATAGGCCGCCACGGCTGCGGCCAGACCAGCCGGCCCGCCGCCGATGATAAGCACGTCGATGAGTTCGCTCATTGGGCACCTCCATTGTCGTGAAGCATTCCTGTCAGGATGCGGGACTTGCCGCCGTCTTTGGTGATTTCCAGGGGGGAGACCCCCAGTTCCTCCGCGAGAATCTGCAATACGCGGGGCATGCAGAATCCGCCCTGGCAGCGTCCCATGCCAGCGCGTGTGCGGCGTTTCACGCCGTCAATGCTGCGCGCGCCGACGGGGCGGCGGATGGCGTCCCTCACCTCCCCTTCCGTCACGCTTTCACAGCGGCAGACGATTCTGCCGTAGGCAGGGTCTTTTCTGGCCAATTCGGCGCGGGCCGCCGTGTCCAGACGGTGGAAGCGTATCTGGCGGGGACGCCTCGGCTGGAAATCCGCATTGGGTTCGGCCCCAAGCCGTTTGGCGATGGCCGTCGCCAGTTCCACGCCGATGGCGGGAGCGGAGGTCAGTCCAGGGGATTCAATGCCAGCGGCGTTGAAGAAGCCAGGTGCGCCCTCTGGTTCGCCCAGCACGAAATCATGGCTCTCCAGATGGGAGCGCATTCCCGCAAACGTGGTGATGAACGCATTGTTGGGCATGGCTGGCCAGGTGCGACGGGCGGCGGCGAGCAGTTTGGCCAATCCCGCCGCCGTGGTGGAGACGTCCTCCTTGTCCTCCACGTCTTCTGCGGTGGGGCCGATGATGACCGTGCCATCCACCGTCGGTGAGACGAGGATGCCCTTGCCCATCTTTCCTGGAATCGTGAAGATGGTGGAATGGAAGGCGTCTGCGTAGGCGCGGTCAATCATCCAGTATTCGCCTTTGCGGGGAATGATTTTCAGTTTTCGGGCGGATACCTGGTTGTTGAAAACGTCAGAGTACATTCCGGCGGCATTGACCACGGCGCGGGCATGGATGGCTTCGCCTTTGACGGTGGTGCAAATCCAGGCGCCGCCGTCACGCTCCACTTTGGCGATGCCCTCGCCGCGGTGGAAGGACACGCCGTTGCCGGCGGCGTTTTCCGCCAAGGCTGCCACCAGTTCAAAGGGGCAGATGATTCCGCAGGTGGGGGCATGGACTGCGGCGATGGCCTCCGGCCCCAGATTGGGCTCCATCGCACGGAGTTCCTCCCCACGGACAATGCGGAGATGCGGGACTCCGTTGGCCGCCCCGTCCGCCATCAGTTTGTCAAGCCCAGGCAACTCCTCTTCGGAGTATGCGACATTGAGGGAGCCGTTGAGCCGGAAGGTCACGTCGAGTTCCTCGCAGAGGGCGGGATACATGGCGTTGCCCAGGACATTCAGGCGCGCCATCTCCGAGCCGGGCTTTGCGCTATGCCCTGAATGGATGATGGCGCTGTTGGCCTTGGAGGTGCCGCAGCCGATGTCATCCTTGCTTTCATACAATGCCACGGACAGGCGCCAACGGGACAATTCGCGGGCTATGGCACAGCCGACCACGCCGCCTCCAATGACCAGTACATCCAGCATTTTTTGCTCCTTGGGTGTCAAACGAAAACAAAAAACGGCCAGGCCGAGAAAAACAGAACCCCCTAGACACACGGATTCTCACCGTAGTCCACGGATGGCTCTCTTGTTCTCGGCCTGGCCGTTTGTGACAATGGATATTAATATAAGGGCTGTTTCGCCTTTTGCAAACAGTGAAGAGGATTTTTCAAGGAAATGCGCATTGCCTCACTCCCATGAAACACACCGTGTTTCCCGCATTGTGTTGACGGCGGCGAGGACGCCGCCGCTACCTTTGCTCACTGGCCTGGCCGCATATAGCGCGGCCAGCCAAACCAAACCCTGAAGCGGGTCTGGCAGACCGCGCTCCGCGCGGTCAAGCATCAGTCGCCGCGACTGGCAGGGAAGCCTTGCGGCTCTACTGCCAGATGGTCAACGGAGTGTCTGTGTAGATCAGGTATCCGCAGGCAGGAATGGCCTCTTCGTTGGTTGGCAGGAGATAGAAGACATTGTTTTCACAATACCAGGTCTGCGCCAGACCGGGATGGGAAGAGGGCGTTCCGGACTCCCCGTATGGCGGAGTAACCAGGTTCCAGCCGCGACTCAAGTTGATTCCTGGGTTGGCGCAGCGTCTGCCATAGAGCACAATGGTGGCTGGGTCTTGGCAGAACAGCCACACGCCCTGCCCGACCTGGTAATTCTGAACGGCGGAGACATAGACCTGGATGGATGAATCGAAGGACATCGGAGAATAGGAGTCCAACTCCTTCCTGCTTTCCTCCTTCAACTCAAAGGGAATGCCAATGAGGTTCCAACCAGCATGGAGATTGATTTCCAGAGTGGGTGCGTCGGACTTTTGCACAACCTCGATTTGAAGCGTAAAAGTGGCCATTTCCTGGCCGGCGGAGTTGTCAAGCGTAAGGTTTGTGGTCTCGCGCATATCCATGGCCTCCTCGCCCTGCGCAATGGTGAAATTGAACTCCGCCGGCATATTGTCTTCGGCGGAAGAATTCGACTGCACGGCCTCCGTCCAGTCCAATGTCAGGCTGGAGCCGGCTGGAATCGTCGCGGTGATTGTCCATGTGGTGTTCTCCGCGAACTGGCGAATGTCGCTGTCCAGAAAGACTCCGCTGTCGGTGAAGGCAAGCGAGAAGGGGTATTCCCCTTCCTCCAGGGCTGGCTGGCTGGAGGGCACACTGTCCAGGCCAAAGACAAGTTCAGGGCTATAGACCACGCTTCGCGTGCCAGAGATGAAGTCCGTCTGGATGCTTACAAGGAATGGCTCCGGCAGAGGGCGAATGGCCACCTCGTAGCCAACGAGTTCACGCAAGCGGGGAATGATGGCCTGGTTGTCTGTGTAGATGGTGGTAAGCGCGGGACAGTCGTCAAAGCACCCATCGCCAAGGGACTCCATCTCCGGCCCCAGAATGAGAGTGGTGAGAGTTGAGCAGCCTTGGAATGCGCTTTCTCCAAGGGACTTCACATTGTCCAAGGGAAGCATACTGGTTAATGCGGAACAGCCGAGGAAAAGCCGATTCGGCAGATGCTCCAGGGTGTCGGGCAGCCGAATGTCGGTCAATGCCGTGCAGCCGGCAAACGCTCCTTCGCCCAGTTCCGTCAGATTGGAAGGAAGATAGACCTTTTGCAAACTTGCGCAATTCGCAAAGGCCTCCTTGCCAATGACAAACGCGGATTCTTCGGAACGCGTCTTCTCAAAGACAACCTCGGTCACGCCGCTGCCGGCGAAAGCCTCCTCGCCTATCGTCTCCAGTCCTGATGGCAGCGTGACCTTCGTCAACGACGCGCATCCCCGGAAGGCGGCATTGCCGATGGCGGTGACCGCATCGGGAAGTGTCACGCTGGTCAGACCGCTGTCGGCGAAAGACTCCTCGCCTATCTCCTTCAGCCCTGTGGGCAGCGTGGCCTCCGTCAACGACGCGCACCCCCTGAAGGCGGCATTGCCGATGGCGGTGACCGCATCGGGAAGTGTCACGCTGGTCAGACCGCTGTCGGCGAAGGCTTCTTCGGCAATGGATGTGACGGGATACCCGCAGATGTCGCCAGGGATTTCCAGGACGGTGGTGTCGGGATTGGACAGCCCAGTGACCGTGGCCTCGCCATCGGCAATGGTGAAGGTGACGGGAAACACGTTGGCCAAATCAACCTCCATGGTGAGAACCGTGCCGGCGGCATTTCGACCCCTGGAGCAATGGGCGTAAAGGGTACCGTTCTCCTTCCAGAACCCGTACAGGTAGCCCTGGTTGGCCTCGCAGTCAAACTCCTGAACCGTGACAGGCGTGAGTTCCTCGGGCTCTCCCCGCGTTTGCGCAATGGGCGGGATGACGACGCCCTTTATGGCGGTCATGGTGTTGAACAGAAGCCAGCCCTCATGTCTGGCAATGCCCGAGGCCGCAAACAGATAGTTCTTCTCATCTCCCCAGTTGCGTCCATACTCGCCAGGCAGCGTTGCCAAAGTCACGGTGGAGTTGTCGGCAAAGGAACTGCGGAGAAGTCTCAAGGGGCCCTGTGCCCCGAAACCCAGGTAGTAGGCGTGTCCGCCGAAGCAGACAATGTTGCGGTTCGCCTTCAAGACCTCCTCGGAGAGCCAGAATGCCTCCGCGTTGTCCTCGCCCGCCTCGCCGAAATCCGTGATGGGAGGCTGCGCATCCGCAATGGAGTTTTTGTAAACGCCGACGGCAAAGGTCCTTGCCACTTCATCCCCGCGCAGGAAATACTGGTGATCGACAAAGCCGGGATAATCACTGCCTCCCACCAAAGGGTCGCCCGACGTGGCGTCCAGATGATACCATTTCCCGTTTACCTCCACGGCGTTCCAGGCATGGTTGGCGTTTGCACTGGTAAACACTCCGCAGGAAATGCCCAGTTTGTCGCGCAGAAGATACAGAATGGCAAGGGCGTAGCCTTGGCAGACAGTGCGTCTCTGGACTAATGCGCCGTAGATATTGAATGCAGGATTGGAGAAATCAGCGGGTTCCTTCGAGAGATAGCCATAGCCCGTATGCAGGATAAGGGCGTCATACACGGCCATGATTTTCTCAATGTCGCTCTCGCAGTCGTCCGTGCCCTGCAGCAGGATGGCCGCCTGCTCCTCTATCTCCTGGAGCATTGACGCGGAGGTCTCCGCGTCATAGATGTATGTGGGCTGATACGCCTTGACCACATTCCCGACGAATGTGTAACCACTATTTGAGACAAAAAACAAGTCCGGATTGTCATTGATGGTCTCCGAAAACACTTTCGACGCATCGGCGACGGGAATGGAGAAGGCCGACACATCAATGGAGGCCTTGTGCTCCCGTAAACCGGCGGCCAAAACGTCTGTCACAGAGTCCGTGCGCGTCTGCAAAGGAGCGCTTCTCCGGTAATGCGGGATAAATCCAGCCTGAAGCAGTTCGGCCATGTCGGTGCGCAGTTCACCGATGTCCTCATTATCCGCCGCAAACAATGGCATCAGGCAACAACTGGAAACCAAAAGCGAAAGGAGAAGATTGGAGTAACGCATGGGAGGATTTCAATTTTGACAAAATAACCGCTTTGCAATAAGATATACCATTTTTTGTTTTTCGCCACTTTCATCACCTCTTTTTGTTCTTCGGGGGGAAAAATGTGCGGCTTGGCCGTTTGCATAACCATCCAGAAACACTAAAGTAAAGGAGTGCGTTTTCCGTGCCTTCCGCACAAACAGCGGTCTTGGCGAAATCATCTTTTCATCGGGCATTTTCATGAGCAAACTTCGTTTCACGGTATTTTCCGACCTGCACCATCATCCCGCCTGGTATAAAACGGAGGCCCCCGAAAGGCTGTCCGCCATCCAGGACCGTGCATGGAAAAGCGGCTCGGACTTCCTCATCCATCTAGGTGACTTCTGCCATCAGCCCAGCGCCTCCGGCGACATCATCCGGCAGTATCGCGAATTCGGCGTTCCTGGTTATTTCGTTCTGGGCAACCATGAATTTGACATGGACTCCCACGAGGCTGTCCTGAACGCCTTCGGGCTGGACAGAGGATATTATTCCTTTGACCACAGCGGTTTCCGATTTGTCATTCTGGACGAAAATTACTTCCGCGACTTCCCCGGCATTTACTTCCACTACTCCTGCCGCAACTACTTTGACCATCCGCAGTCACGGGACTGGATGCCGCCGGAGGAGTTGGACTGGCTGCGTGACACGGTGCTCTCCTCGCCCTATCCGTGCCTGCTGTTCAGCCATGCGGTGCTGGAGAATCCGCTGCACAACGGAGTCCGCTGCAAGGATGAGGTCAAGCAAATCATTCTTGACTCCCAGAAAACCCCCGGGCGAGTCATCCTCTGCCTCAACGGGCACTATCACCGCAGCGGACTCGAATATGTCGATAATGTGGCCAGACTGGACGTCAACTCCGCCTCCTTCAACTGGGTGCCCAAGCCGCATCATCTGTTCCCTGACGAGTGGTACCCCGTGTACGAGTGCGTCGGCAACCAGGTCATCTACAAGGACCCGGTCAGCGCGGTCATCACCATGGACACGGAGGCCGGAGTCATTGAGGTCGAAGGGACCAAAAGCACTTTCGTGTGCGGAGTCTCGACGGAGGAGAGCGGAAATTCCTCAGGCTACCGGCTCTGCACCCCTGACATGATTTCCGCCACCATTCACATCTGACCTTTGACCACTGTCGGCAAAACCATCGGCTCAAAAAAAACAGCAACCAACATGAAACGCAAATTCACGGGCGTGATGCCCGCTCTCCTGACCCCCTTTGACGCAAAGGGAACCATCCTCAAGGACTCCGTGAAAGCACTGGTTGACCGTCTGATTGGCCAGGGAGCGCGTGGCTTCTACCTTTGCGGCTCCACCGGCGAGGGTCCCATCCTGTCAGCGCGTCAGCGCATGACCATGGCCGAATACGCCATCGAGGCCATTGCCGGACGCGCCGACGCCATTGTCCACACTGGCTCCATCAACCAGGCCGAAGTGCTGGAACTGACGTGCCATGCGGAGCAGATTGGCGCAACCGCCGTCTCCAGCGTGCCACCCTGCTTTTACTTTAACTACTCGCTGGCGGAAATCATCGACTACTATCGGCGCATGGCGGAGCACACCAGCCTGCCTGTCATTCTCTACGCCACCAGCATGTTCAAGGGAGTGGACGTCAATGCGGTCGTCAAGGAACTGACCAGGATTCCAAACGTCATCGGAATCAAGGACACCCGCGCCGCCTACTATGACATGTGGAAACTGCGCGAGGAGTGCGGCCCTGAACTGAACATCATCAACGGACCGGACGAGTCGCTCGCCTGCGGTCTGATGATGGGGGCGGACGCCGGCATCGGCTCCACCTACAATGTGATGGAAGACCTCTACTGCGGTCTCTACGACTCCTTCCAGAACCAGGACATTCCGCTGGTCCAACGCTACCAGACAAAAATCAATCGGGTCATTCGCGCCATCCTGTCCCACGGACTGTTCGCCTCCCTGAAGACCTATCTCTCCGCCCAGGGCATTGACATGGGAGTGCAGGCATTCCCCGCCAGGCAGGTCTCCGACGACGAGGCAAAGGCCATCGTGCGCGAAATGGACGAACTGCTCGCCCGTCCCCTGTAAGGAGCCGTGCAAAGACAACATGCCTAGCAATCCCCTGCTTTCCCGCGTTCAAGCCGTTTTTCTGGATATGGACGGCACCATCTACCATGGCGGCTCCCTTTATCCGACAACTCTGCCGTTCCTGTCATTCCTGAAGGAGCGGAAAGTTTCCTACGCCTTCTGCTCCAACAACTCCTCCTACAGCAAAGAGGAGTATGTCGCCCGCCTCCGCAAGTATGGCATAACCGCATCCATGGACAATTTCTATACCTCGACGGACTTTCTCGTGGACACGCTGCGGGCGGAACATCCGCAATGGAATCGTCTGTTCCTGCTGGGAGTGCCCGCCATGCGCGCTGAACTGGAGAGCGCCGGCTTCCAAATCGTGGATGAGGCTCCAGACGCGGTGGTGGTCTCCTTTGACAAAACCCTGACCTACCAGAGGCTCTGCCAGGCCGCCTGGCATCTTCATAATGGCGTGCCAGGCTTCTCGACCCATCCCGATGTATTCTGTCCGACCGACCAGCCGACGCGGCTGGTGGACTGCGGAGCGATTTCGCGCTGCGTGGAACTGGCCGCGGGAGCGAGACTCGTCCAACTCGGCAAACCACATCGCGACTTTCTCCGCCGGGCCTCCGCCCGTTTCGGGGTCGCCCCCGAGAATGCCCTGATGATAGGAGACCGCCTGGCCACCGACATCGCGGCCGGAGTCAATGCCGGCACGCTCACTTGCCACATCGTCGGCCCTGGGGCCGACTTGTCCAGCAAGGCGGACGTCTCACCTGACTTTACCTGCAATGACCTGGGCGAACTCCAGGCCCTCTGGGAATAACCGGGGAACCCCCAGTTGTTTTGACGTGCGCATCCTCAAGTTTGCCGCATGAGCCTGACGCGCCAAGCGTGAGACCCCAACCTACCCGCGAGGCCTTCAGGCCGCGCGGATGGAAGTGGCCTGGGGTTCTGGATAGATGGCCGCAACAGGCACTTGCGACGAGATTAGGCACGAAACAGGTCTTCCCAAGTGGAATGCACGTTCTGGGCGAGAATCTCAGGTGTGGTTTGCCGGATTTCCGCCAGGCTGTCCAGCACCAGCGAGACATGCCAGGGGCGGGATTGAGGCGCAGACTCCCCCGCCGCCGCCACGACCGCCCTGGCGGGCAAATCGGGGCAGTCCGTCTCCGTGAGAATGCGGTTGGCAGGCGCGTATGCGGCTGACGCGCGGCAGCGGCTGGCCTCTGGATTGGTCACTGGAGAGCAGAAGGAGAGATGCAGTCCCAAATCCAGGACACGCCGCGCCAAATCCGGGCCCGCCGTGAAATTATGGCAGAATCCGCGCAGTCCGTCTATCCGCAAATCGCGGACGATGCCGAAGAAGTCCTCCCAGGACTTGCGGTTGTGAAGCGAGACGGGCAAATCATATTGAACGGCTATCTCCAGTTGCCTGGCGAAAACCGCCTGCTGAAGCGGCGCGTTGCCCCGGCCATTCCAGTAGTCCAGGCCAATCTCACCGATGGCGCGAATGGACTTTCCTTGCTTCGGGTCGGCGAGGATTTGCAGCAGGGCGGCCTCCGTCTCCTTTGACCATTGCTCGGGCCAGAAAGGATGAATCCCCAGGGCCCCCAAGACGCCTTCCTCCTCCTGGCAGAGTTGCAGGATGCGCGGCCATTCCGCCCATTGTGCCGCGTTGGCCAGAACGGCAGCCAACCCGTGCTCCCGACAATCGGCAAGCAAGGCGTGGCGGTCAGGGAAGATGCGCTCGTCCGCCAGATGGGCGTGGCAGTCGCATAGCATGGGTGACAGGGAGGTCATTGCGCACCAAGGCGGCGCAGCAGCGCGTCCAGGGTTGCCGTCTGGTTGGCGCAGGCCGTCTGGGCGTCTTCTCCCCACGCCTCCACATTGAGCCGCAGTTTTGGCTCATTGCCGGAGGGACGCAGCACCAGCCAGAAGCCGTCATGGCCATCATCGCTGATGAGCTTCAGGTCAGGGGCGGCCAATTTTGCAGGGTCGTAAGGGCCGGTCAGGTCGGCGACATGGTGCAGTCCATCCACTCCCTCGACAATTCCCTGTCTCCTGCATTTCTCCATTTGCCGTGCCACTTCGGCGATGACAGGCAGGACTTGCTCCTGGGAGGCGAGGGTGTAGTTCCTTTCGCCGCTCCAGGCATAACGGGTGCGCCAGGAATCCAGGTCATCCGTGAGTTGGCGGACTGCCTGCTGCATCTGGAGACCGAGTTTGAGCATCAGAAGAACGGTCAGAACCCCGCTATCGACGTAATCGAATTCAGGGTAGAAATAGTGCCCCGAGTGCTCCCCCGCGAAAACCGTGCGTGACTGGTATTGGGGACTGCGCATCAAAAGTTTGATGCGCCCATGTCCCACAGGGGTATCGACCAGCGTGACGTCGCCTCCTGCGGGGAAGAGGTCGGCCAGAAGCCTGGAGCAGCAGAGGTTGCGCATCACCACGGGATGGTTGGTCAGGCCTGCCACTTTGGAGCGGGCGATCAGGGCAAGCACCTGCGAGGGGATGATCTGCCTGCCCTGGGCATCGACAAAGGCGGCGCGGTCGGCGTCGCCGTCAAACCCGAACCCCAACTGCGCCTGGCATTGGCGTGTGAGCGTGCCCAGCCGCTCCATGAAATCAGGGAGCAGCGGATTCGGCACGCCATTCGGAAAACTGCCGTCAGCCTCGGTCTCGAACATCCGGAACGCGAAACCGCGGCTTTGCAGAATTTCCGCCAGGGGCGCAAACGCCACGCCTCCCATGCCGTGCCCTGCCAGCAGCACAGCCGTGAAGACCGGCTTCTCCTGCTGGGGAAGTCTGTCCATGCCCGCCAGGGTCAGCAGATGCCGGGCGTATCGGCGCAGAAAGGCCTCCCGCACGGCTTCCGCCGGCGGCTCATACGCCAGCGACGGAACGGGATGCCCGGACTGCTCCTCGGCACGTCGCCGCAATTCAGCCAAATCCCCACCCGTGAAGGGCAGGCATCCCGCCCAGAGAATCTTCATGCCATTGTACTCTTTGGGATTATGGGAGGCCGTGACCATCACCCCCGCATCCACCTTGCCGACGGGCCGTTCACCGCCGCAGGCAAAATAGACGTGCTCCGTGGAGACCAGCCCCAACGGAATAACCCGCGCCCCAGCCTCCTGCGCACCCGCCGTGAACCCGGCCACCAACTCCTGTCCGCCCTTTCGGCAATCATGCCCTAGGACAATGGTCGGCTGCGGAATCCCACGTGCCTGAACCAATTTTGCCAATGCGCCTCCGAGAGCCTCGGACGTTGGCCTGTCCAACTGCTGGGGATAGATGCCGCGAAGGTCATCACGCTTGAATACACTGGCAAAATCAATCATTTTTCTTGAACTGGTTGAGCAGGCGGCGGCGTCCCGCCGCCGGTTGTGC
>JAFRLP010000588.1 GCA_017431185.1 Victivallales bacterium
CCATGAAAAGGGTGGTGGGGGCGTGGCAGGAGAGGCACAATTCAAATCCACGGCCCGTGAAATGGCACTTTACTTGTGAAGACGCAAGGGTGAAACTCCTCTCGACATATCCGAAAATTTAAATGTTACATGATACTAGGCGCGATTCGCTCGCAAAGCTGTTCGGTCAGGCGGTGGAGAGCGGGGAACAGGTCCGGCGCGGCGGCCTCCGCAAGCATTTTGACGCCTGGGCTGATGAATTGCCGATACCATTCCAGGCCGTCCTGCCGCCATAGTTTGCCGTATGCGCCCAAAGCCTGCATCAGGCGCTGGCAGGCGGCTGCGTGCAACACGGAGTCCTTCGGCGGTGTGCCGCCAAGGTCATGGACCGCCTGGCAATACTCCTGCCAGACACGGGCGCGCACCTCAGCGGACAGGCACTGATAAGGGTCGTAAAGCAGGGAGGCTACATCATACGCGGCGCACCCCAGACGCATGCCCTGGAAGTCAATGAGGTACACCTGGTCATCCATGATCTTCAGATTGGCGCTCTGGAAATCACGGTGGATCGGCACAAGCGGCTCCGACAAGAGCATGGAACGCAGATGCGTGTACTCCAGGGCGACTTCTCCCCACAATTCAGGGGCGTGAAGCAGCCTGTCCAGAATATGGGTGCGGAAGTAATCGCGCTCCCAGTCGTAGAGTCCTTTGGTGAAGCCACGTTGAAGCGGCAACTCCTCCAGTTTGGCCTTGCGGTCGCCGATGACGTGAAGCACGGCTATCTGGCGCACCGCCTGATATAGGTACTTCTCCTGCAACGTCTGCGGGACAAGATGCAAATCGCTTTGCCCCAAATCCTGGGAGACCAGTTCAAAGGAGTCGGCCAGGTGCAAATCCACTCGCGGCACATTGAGGCCCAGACGCAGCAGAAAATCCGCGATGGCCGCAAAACCCGCGTTTTCTCGCCGTTCGGGGTTGTAGGCGCACCAGACCCAGGAACGCTCACCGCAGCGCAGTCGGTTATATTTGCGGCCAGACCCCTGCTTGTGAAGAGCCTCCAACGTGCAGTCCGCTGGATTCAGCCCCAAGACGCTAAACACTCTGGGGTCGGGCTTGCGGGAGTCATCCACGGGACGGGCGGGCGGCACGTCGTTGCCGACGAATATGCCGTCCGCATATAGCAATGGCCGCGGCAGACAGGTATAGTCCCAGAGGACGGCATTGTGGAGATGCGAGCCGGCGGGGACATGGAGAGCCTGTCCCAACCCCAGAGCCCCAGTGCATTGCACCCCCTGCAACTCCAGGGCAAAACGGCGATTGGCCTGTTCCGTCTGCGCCTGCTGGAGAAGAGAATGGTGGCGGAAGGCACAGTCGGCGACCTCGCCGTGGGCGCGGATGTACTCTTTGGGGGAGCCGATATCCGTCCACCAGGCGTCAGGCTCGACGCATACGGCATGGACGGGAAGCCCCGCGTCCAGGGCGCGCTGATAGCAGACGATGATGTCCGGGTCTTCGCGGCCCTCCTCCAGAAACTTCAGGACACTCCGATGAAAAATATGAATGCAGGCGAAGGTGTGCGTGCCCTTCTTAGGGTCGCGGAAGGTGCGGATGCTCCCGTCGCTGTTCAGCGACACGGTGCAGGGGCCGCGTCCCTTGACCAGCAGGACGGTCACGGCTGCATTGCTCTCCAGGTGACGCCTGATGAGAGGGCGGAGGTCGTAGTCCATCACCACATCGGCGTTGTGGACCAGGAAATGCTCCACATCAGGCAGGAGTTGGATGCCCTTGCGAAGCCCGCCGCCTGCATTGAGCAGGTGTGACTCGTGGGAGACCCGCAAATCCCAGCCATGCTGTTCATTGAGCCGCTGGCAGGTCTCCGTCACACGGTCTCCCTGATAGCAGGCGTTGACGATAATCTGTCGAATTCCCGCCTCATGCAGAAACGAGGCCGTCAATTCAAGCAAAGGAACGCCGCAGAAGGGCACCAGGGCCTTGGGGCGAACAAGAGTGGCGGGACGAAGCCTGCGGCCCTCTCCCGCAGCCAGTATGAATCCTGCGACCTCGGTTGCCATCGTTTAGGCTTGCCCGCTCGGAGCCTGCGGTGCAGCGGGCTGGGTAGTGCCAGGCTGCGCCCAGAAATAGATGAGAACCAGGATGCCAATGACGGGGATGAAGGCAATCAGCTGAAGCCATCCGGATTTGCCGATGTCGTGCAGACGGCGCGCGCCAGCGCCCAGGCCTGGCAGAAGCAGCGCCAAGCTGAACAAAGCGTTGATGAGTTTTCCGGCTGTTCCGGGAATGAATCCCAGAACTATGACGATGACAAAATTTGCCAGGAAGAAAAACCAGAACTCCTTTCGGTCGGCTTTGCCTTCGAAGCAAAAGAATTTCTTGGTGACGATGGTGATAAAGTTGTCAACAATTGCCTTGAAATCCATGAGACAACATTCCTTTGTTTTTGATGCCACAAATGCGTGTGAACAATTCAAACGCCTACAAATAATATATCGTCTGACTTGCAGTAAATCAAGCATGCCCAGAAACAGTTTTGCCGACAGGACAGGACATGCCAGGCGTGAGACACCAACTTGCCCGCGAGGGCTGGCCTCGCGGATTGAGGTCGCCTGAGGCTCTGAATAAAACAAATATGGTAACTGTTCAGACCCCCGTTTTCGTCCACAGAATACACAGAGATTTTGTCAAAGGTCCTTACGGACCGTGATGGTCTCTGTTTTCCTCGGGGACAAGCCTTCTTGTCCCCGAGGAAAACCGAAACCATCAGCGCCGCGCAAGCGCTTTTGGCAAAATCTCGCAAAGGCCGACAACATCAGCTCTCTGGGTACTCTCCTCTCCCAAACTCCAGAACTCCCAGTGGCGAAAGCAACAGCGAATTGCTTTCGCCGCGTGGAGTTTCGGAGCATTGGAGTTCAAGGCAGCAGATGCCAGAACCTTTCTCTCCCCACCTCCTGAACAGTTACCAAATATGTTTCAGAACAGGGTGGGTTGGGTCTGGAAGCCAGGGTGGTGGCGGGCGTAGCGCTCCTCCGCCTTGCGTGTCACGATGCGCCCTTGCGGCGTGCGGAGGATATAGCCTTCCTGGATGAGATACGGCTCGCAGACGTCCTCGATGGTCCCCTCCTCCTCTCCCACCGCGACGGCCAGGCTTTTCAGCCCGACGGGACGCCCGCGGTACTTGACAATCATGGCCTCAAGGATGCGGTTGTCCATTTCGTCCAGTCCGTCATCGTCAATGTCGAGCATGGACAAAGCCTGGCCGGCAATCTCCTTGCCGACCGCAGGGGCCTTTCGGACCTGGGAGAAGTCGCGCACCCAGCGCAGGAGGTTGTTGGCGATTCGCGGGGTGCCCCGGCTGCGGCTGGCGATTTCGCGAAGTCCATCCGGCTCGGCTGCCGTGTTGAGCACACGTGCGCTTCGGGTCAGGATGGCCACCAGGTCATCGACCCCGTAGTAGTCCAGGCGGCAGGTCATGGTGAAACGGGAGCGCAGGGGCGAGGAGAGTTTGCCTTGGCGTGTCGTGGCTCCCACCAAGGTGAACTTCGGCAGGTTGAGCCGCACGGAACGGGCACCCGTCCCCTGCTCCAGCATGATGTCAATGACAAAATCCTCCATGGCGCTGTAGAGGTACTCCTCGATTTGGATGGGGAGGCGGTGGATTTCGTCTATGAACAGGATATCCCCTTCGTTCAGACTGGTCAGCAGACCCGCCAAATCCCCTGGCTTTTCAATGACGGGCCCGGAGGTGGATTTGATGCCGGCGCCCAGGGAGTTCGCGATGATGGTCGCCAAGGTGGTCTTGCCCAGCCCAGGCGGTCCGCACAGCAGAATGTGCGACAGCGGCTCGTGGCGAGCCAGGCTGGCCTCCACCAGAATCTTCAGGCGCTCCTTGACACGGGTCTGGCCAGGGAAGTCCCCGAAGTTCTGGGGGCGAAGACAGGCCTCCGCCCCCTCGTCCCTGGCATTCAATTCGCTGGTGATGAAACGTTCGCCTGGCATAAGCTATACGCAGGATGTTAGGAATTGAGCCTGGCAAGGGCCAGACGGATGAGTTGTTCGGCGCTGGGCTTCTGGTCGGCAAGTTCACCGCAAAGAGCGTGGATGGTCTTTTCGGCGGCGTCATGCTTGAAGCCGAGGGTTTCGAGGGCGGCGAGGGCGTCCTCCGCCTCGGGTGAAACCGTCGGTTTTCCGGGCAGGCCGTTTGCCCCCGTGGCGACACCAAGAGAGGCCACTTTGTCCCGCAGTTCCAGCACCATCCTTTCGGCGGTCTTTTTGCCGATGCCGTTGATTTTGCCCAGGGCCTTGATGTCCTGGGCCGCAATGGCTTCCGCAAAAGTCCGGATGGTCATGCAACTGAGCACGTTGAGGGCGAGTTTGGGCCCAATGCCCGAGACGGTGCCCGTCAGCAGCACAAAAAGCTCGCGTTCCTCTCGGGTGGCAAAGCCGTACAAGGTGATGGCGTCCTCCTTGACGGTCATCTGGGTGAACAAAGTCGCCTTTTCCCCTACCCTGGGCAGTTTGTCAAAGGTGGACAGGGGGATGAAGACCAGGTAGCCCACCCCATTGACATCCACTACGGCCTGCGTGAAATCGGCCTCCGACAAGATTCCAGTCAGTTTTGCTATCATGCTCTTCAGTAAGTGCGTTGAAGTCCTATGACCACGCCTTGGACTGCGAGGCGGTCAAAGGGGACAAAGCGTGGTTTGTAGTCCGGATTGGCGGGACGCAGTTCCCACTGTCCATCGGTGACGTAAAGGGACTTGACGGTGGTTTCGCCATCCACCAGGGCGATGACGATGTCGCCGAGTTCGACAGCCGTGGTCTGCTTGGCGATGATGAGGTCGCCATCCAGAATGCCCAAATCGCGCATGCTCTCCCCCTGCACCTGGAGGGCGAATAGCCTGCATCCGCCCAGATGGTGGGGAAGCATCTGCGGGTCAATGTGAATGTGCCTTTCGATGTGTTCCTCGCTGAGCAGCGGAGCGCCCGCGCTGATTCGCCCCAGCAATGGCACGCTCAGGGTCAGCGAGAAATGCTGTGGCTTGTCGGTTTGGGTCAAGGTCAGGCTGCGCGCCTTGTTGGAGCGGTCAACGTACCCCTTGCGCTGCAAGGCGCGGACATGGGAGAACGCGGTCGCTGACTTGATGTCGAATTTTCGGCTGATTTCAAAGATGGTGGGAGGCATTCCCTCACGCTGGGTGAAGTTGGCGATAAAGTCAAGGATCTCCTGCTGCTTGTCGGTCAGGCCTTTCATCTGTTTTCCTTCGGTTCGTGGTCTGTCTTAAAATGCCACTATATATTTTAGCATATATTTTTTAGTTGTCAAGTAATTTTATGCGAAAAAATATTAGGTTGTTTTGGCGGGGGAAAGAGACGGAAAAGGGTGGGGAAAGGACAGGAAGGACAGGAAGGACAAAAAGGACAGAAAGGACGGAAAAGGCGGTGGGGAGGGTGGCAGGGATGGCTACGGAGAGGGGGGTCAGGGGAGGGATGGTCAGGGGAGGACTTGGAAGAATTCGATGCTCTCTCCGTCGGGTCCGGCCACAAAGGCGAGCCGAACATGGAGTTCGGGGGTGAGGGCGAGTTCGCAGAGTTCGCGGGTGACTGTCGCGCCAGCCTGCACGGCGCGCTCCACGCATTTGCCAGTGTCCGGGGTGCGAATGGCAAAGTGGTTGAGTGCGCCTGGCGGGAGCGTCTCCGCCGTGCCCCCGGAAATGAGTTCCATGCTGGCTCCGCCGATGTCCAGCAGTGCGCAGCGTTTTTCGGGCGTGCCCCATGAATGGGTCATCCTCGCTCCCAATGCTTGGTAAAAGGCGACACTGCGGTCAAAATCGCGCACCTTGACCATGACGTGATGAAAACCCTGAAGCAAAGAATCGGACATTTTGACGATGGGAGTTTGAGAAGAACAGAACCGTGTATTGCCTACTTATCTATTGCGGTTTTTCTGGCGCTGCTTCTTGGCGGCCTTTTTGGCGGCCAGGCGTTTCTGCTGGGCGGCTGCCGTATGGCTTTGCTGCGAAGGCGTCTTCACTCCAGGCATCCCAGGCATCCCAGGCATGGCTGGTCTGCCGCCCATGCCGCCCATGCCGCCGCCACCGAACATGCCAGCGAGGTCGGCGGGGCTGGGACCGCCGCCGCCAAAGAGATTGCCGAACATCCCGCCCAAACCTGCTCCACCGCCCATCTTGGCGATCATCTGCTTCATCTGCTGAAACTGCTTGAGCAGCTGATTCAGTTCCTGAAGGGAAATGGCGGCGCCCCTGGAGATGCGGAGACGCCTGGACTGGTTGATGATTTCAGGCGTGCGACGCTCTTTTGGAGTCATGGAGTTGATGATGCCCTCGATGCGGCGGATTTCCTCCTCGCCAAAGGCCTCGAAGCCTTCGGGGAGGCCGCTCATGCCTGGCAGGAACTTCAGCAGGGTGGCCAGACCACCCATCTTGCGCATGGCATGGATTTGGCGGAGGAAGTCGTCAAAGCCGAAGTTGTTCTTGCGGAGTTTCTCCTCCATTTCGGCGGCCTCTTCAGCCTTGATGGCCTCGCTGGCGCGTTCATAGAGGGAGAGAATGTCACCCATGCCCAGGATGCGGCTCGCCATTCGGTCGGCATGGAACAGCTCCAGGTCATTGGGACGTTCGCCGACGGTCAGGAATTTGACGGGACGCCCCGTCACCTGATGCATGGAGAGGGCGGCGCCGCCTCGGGCGTCGCCGTCCATCTTGGTCAGAATGATGCCGGTGATGTTCAGCGCCTGGTTGAAATGCTCCGCCACGGAGACCGCCTGCTGTCCCAAGGCCGAGTCGCCCACCAGCAGGATTTCGCCGGGCTGCGTGCGGCGTTTGACCTCGATGAGTTCCTTGACCAAATCGTCATCGATTTGCAGACGGCCAGCGGTATCCAGAATCACCACGTCCATGCCGGCGAGCCGCGCGGCCTGCACGGCGTCCTGCGCCACCTGCGGCACATTCTGGCTCTCGCGGTTGGCATAGACCTGGACATTGAGTTCCTTGCCGAGCATCTCCAGCTGGTCAATGGCGGCGGGGCGAGCCAGGTCGCAGGCGACCAGCATGACCTTCTTGTGATGCTTGTCCTTCAGGAACTTGGCCAGTTTGGCGCTGGTGGTGGTTTTGCCGGAGCCATGGAGACCGCACAGCATGATGACCGCAGGGTCGCCCTCAATGGCCAGACTCTGCTCTTCGCCGCCCAGCAACGCCACCAGTTTGTCATAGACGACCTTGACGGTCTCCTGGCCCGGCGTGACATTCCTGAGCACCGCCTCGCCCAGGCACTCCTGCTGGCATTGCTGGATGAACCTGGTGGCCACATCATAGTTGACGTCCGCATCCAGCAAGGCGGTGCGGATGTCCTCCATCGCCTCGCGGATATTGGACTCGGTGAGCACCTTGCGGCCAGTCAGGCTGCGGAAGATGCTCTGGAACTTGTTGGTGAGGCTGTTGAACATGGCTTGTGGAGAGAGGGTGTGGATAGTCGGAAAATCAGAGTACGGTGGCTCCGTCAGCGGCGTGGCAGAGGAAGGTCTGGGGTGCTATGCTGGTTCTGGCCTGGTATTCGGCGGCGACGGACTTGGCGTACCGCTCCGCCTGTTCCGCCTGGACAAGATGCACGGTGATGCCCCCGAATCCGCCGCCAGACAGACGTGCGCCAAGGCAACCAGGCGTGTGCCGTCCAATCTCCACCAGCAGGTCAAGTTCGGCGCAGCTGTTGCGGAAATCATCCCGTGAACTTTCGTGGGACTGGAACATCAGTTGACCGAAATCAGCCAGGCGATTCGCCTGGAGGGCGGCCACTCCGTCCTCCACCCGGGCGATTTCCCTGATGACGTGCCTGGCGCAATGGAAGGTCTCGGGGGCGAGCGTGGCCTCCAAAGAGAGCAGTTCCTCCAGCGTGGCAAAACGAAGGGAGGATAACCCAGGATGGACGCTGGCAAGTCTTTTGACGGCGTCCTCGCAGGCGGCGCGGCGGTCATTGTACTCCGTGGTCAGGTTATGCTTGACCATACAGTTGACCACCACGAAAGCCGTTCCCGCCGGAATGGGAATCGCATTGACCTTGAG
This sequence comes from Victivallales bacterium, assembly GCA_017431185.1. The sequence goes on from JAFRLP010000588.1 coordinate 8,073, forward strand.
GCTGTGGAAATCCGAGTGTATGAGGCAGTCGGCCTTCCCGTTGAGGCTGGAGAACTGGTCCATCAGGCCGGTCTGCGCGCCGATGTAGTGGTTTTCGCAGGCCTGGCCGATGCGGGCCTTGGTCAGGGCCTCCAGCCCAGGGCAATGCTCGCCGCCCTTCAATGCCGTGATGATGGCCATCTCCAGCGCGGCGGAACTGCTCATGCCCGCCGAAAGGGGGACATTGCTGCCTATCACCATGCGGAACGCCGATGTCGTGACCCCGAACTCGGCCATCGCCAGGATCATGCCTTTGACGTAGTTGCACCAGTCTCCAGGAGTCCGCTTTTCGAGTTCGTCCATGCTGAACACGCGCTCCTCGTCCATCGTCAGGGAATAGACTTGGCACTTGTTGCCTGGTTCGAGGGAGACGGCGACCCAGGTATAGCGGTCAATGGCGGCGGAAAGCACCGTGCCCTGGTTGTAGTCCGTGTGGTTGCCCAGAATCTCCAGGCGGCCTGGCGCCCTGGCAATGCGCTCAGGCGCCTTGCCATACCTCTTCAGGAATGCTTGCAGAACTTGCTCTTTCATTTCTTGTCCGAAATGCGGCGGTATTTCAGAATTTTGACAAGGGCGAGACGCCCTTGCTACTTGCCGGCGGCCTGGCGCCCCGCCTCAAAGACCTTGAGGTTGGCGGCCACGACACTTTCCCCTTTCCGGGCGAAGAAGGCTGTGATGGCCTCCCGCAGCTTTTCGGGCTCCATGGCGAGGAAGCACGAGACCGCTCCGAGGATGACCATGTTGGAGCCGCGGGCGTTGCCGGCCTCGGTGGCAATCGCGTCCGCATCAATGACCACGGATTTGGGATAGGTCTTCAATTCGGCAAGCACCTCGGTGATTTCAGGATAGTTGCCGATGTTGACGATGGGCTTGGAGGCGGTGATGACCGCTCCCGTGGCGGCGAGGCTGCGACCGTGGCGAAGCGCCTCCATGGGTTCCATGGCGACAATCACGTCCGCCGTCCCGTCGGCAATCAGGTCGCTCAAAATGGGTTCGCTGGAGAGACGCAGGTGGGCCAGGACGGCGCCGCCGCGCTGGCTCATGCCGTGGACTTCGGACTGCTTGACGTTCAGCCCCATGTTCATCGCCGCCTTGCCGATGATGGCCGCGATCGTCAGGATGCCTTGACCGCCGACCCCTGCCAGAACAATGTCGTTTTTCATCTTGCGCTGTCCTCCCTTGGGTTACTTTTTCTTGGCCTTGCTGCGAAGCGTCTGAATGCACTCGCGCCGGGACACGATGACGGACGGCCCCTGGTAGGCCAGTTCCTCGCGGATGACCGCCACGTTCTCCTCGTGTTTGCCCGGCAGCGGCGTGATGGTGCGGATGTGCTCCTTGGCGACGCCCAGGCCCGCCACGATGTCCTCCAGTTTTCCGGCGCCGACCGAGGACTGCCCGCCAGTCATGCCCGTGGTCAGGTTGTCCAGGATGAAGATGGTGATGGGGGACTGCTCCCACACGGCGTCCAGCGTGCCCGGCATGCCGGAGTGGGTGTAGGTGGAGTCGCCGATGACGGCGATGGCGGGGGAGACTCCCGCGTCCGCCGCGCCTTTGGCCATGGTGACGGAGGCCCCCATGTCCACGCAGGAGGAGATGGCGCTGTAGGGAGGCAGGGCCCCTAGGGTGTAGCAGCCGATGTCGCCGAAGACCCGCGCCCCTGGCTGGTCGGCGATGGCCGCCTTGATGGCCCGATAGGTGTCCGCATGAGGACAGCCGTCGCACAGCCGAGGCGGACGCATCTGGACGAGTTTGGAGAGTTCGCGCAACGGGGCCAGTTCCAGCTTGAATGCCTCAGCCACTTTTCGGGGATTGAGTTCTCCCGTGCGGGGCAGGTCTCCCGTCATGCGTCCCTTGATGCGTGGGTCGGCCAGCGGTCCGCGCAGCATTTTCTCGATGAATGGCATTCCTTCCTCCACGCATACGATGGTCTGGCACTCCGCCATCAGACGGGCCAGTTTCGCACGGGGCAGCGGGTATTGGGAGACCTTCAGCACGGGATGGGGGCAGTGTCCGCCAAACGCCTCCATCAGATAGTTGTAGCCAAGCCCAGAGGCGATGACGCCGATGCTCTTGTCCGCGCCGTCCTCATAGCGGTTGAACGGCGAGTCCTCGCTGGCCTGCTCGAAGGCTGGCTGCTTGTCGCACAGTTTGGCGTAGTTCTTCTGGGCGATGGCGGGAAGCAGCACATAGCGGCGGTCATTCGGATCGGCCACGATGCGGGGCGGAATCGCGCTGGGTTCCGCCACCTCCACATTGGCCCGCGAATGGGAAAGGCGTGTGCTCAACCGCATCAGCACGGGGGTCTCCAGCCTTTCAGACAACTCAAAGGCATAGGAGGCCATGTCGTAGGTCTCCTGCTGGGTGGAGGGCTCCAGGCATGGAATCATCGCAAACTGCGCGTAGTACCGTGAATCCTGCTCGTTCTGGGAACTGTGCATGGACGGGTCGTCCGCCACGACGACCAGCAGACCGCCGCGCGCGCCCGTCACCGCGCTGTTCATGAAACCATCGGCGCAGGCATTCAGTCCGACATGCTTCATGCAGGCCATCGCCCGCAGACCCGCAAAGGACATGCCAACCGCCTCTTCCATGGCTGACTTCTCGTTGGTTGACCATTCACGGTGTACTCCGCGTTCCGCCGCCAGTTTGGAGGACTGCACGTATTCCATTATCTCCGTGGACGGCGTTCCAGGGTAGGCATAGCACCCGGACAGGCCGGCTGCCAACGCACCCTGCGCCAGCGCCTCGTCACCTAACAACAATTGCTGCGTCATGGATTGTTATCTCCTTTTTTTTAGCCTTTTCACGGTTTAAACACAATTGAACTAATATATCCCAAAAGGCGTTTTTTCAAGCGCAATGGCAGCATATCACGCCATATTGCCATACCCCCGATTCTGCGACCATTTGTTCTCCATGGAATATTCCAAGGGTGTCATCCTCGGGCTGGCAGTGCTCTGACCTGGCGGCGGAAGGCGACGGGAGGCAAATGGAAGACGGCGGAGAAGGCCTTGCTGAACTGGTTCCTTTTTTTGAAACCACAGCGCTCGGCAATTTCATCCATGGTTGCTTCCGTGCGTCTAAGCAGGGCCTGTGCCTTGAGGAGGCGGCAATGCAGCGTGTGCTGGTGTGGCGAAATGCCCATCTGCCTTTCAAAGAGGTGCTGGAAATTATCAAGGGACATTTGCGCCACCTTGCTGAGCTCCCGATTGCTCAATTTGCGGGAGTCGATGTCGTTGGCCAGAAGGCTCTGGCAATAGGTGAGTACCCTGGCTATGCGAGGGTCCATGCTCTTCCTGATGGGCGACCTGCTCCGTTCCTCGTGAAGAAGAACCAGAGCCTCGAACAGGATGGAATGCAGACGGATGTTCTCGACGTCAGGGGTCTCGAATGCCTTCTGGATCCGCGGAATGAAATGCTCCGCCGGAAAGGCGTAGAACGGAGCCAGCCCTTGACAGAAGAACGGCTCCTCCAGCTCGAAGTCGATGTGGAACTGCTCGATTACGCGGTCATTGGTGCATCCCACGAATTGCCAGGCCGGTATGAGATAGCATTTGTCCGGGCACATGGGCACCGGCTCCCTGTCGGGCAGAAGCAGGTAGCCTCCCTCGCCTGAATGCCAGTAGAAACGCCAAAGGGACTTCGGGGATATGGGCATCTTCCACTCCCGAAGCGCGTACATCCCGTATGCGAACAACTGTATGCCGGGCAGCGCCCGACCCATGAGGGACGGATTGTATTTGACAGGTTTTGATACGTGTTTAACAGATTCTTGCATTTACAAACCCTTTTTTTGATATACATTAATGTAATCTTGGCAGAATGCAAGTGGCAAGGAAAATCGCCAGGATGGACAGGAGCAAGGAGCAAGGAGCAAGAAGATGGCTTGGCGCAAATCCGGACTTTTTTTCACTTTAATCGAATTGCTCGTAGTCATAGCCATAATCGCCATACTTGCGGCGATGCTCCTGCCGGCGCTGAGCAAGGCGCGCGACAAGGCGCGGAGCGTCTCCTGCGTCAACCAGCTGAAGCAGATTGGCAATGCCAGTCTCCTCTACATGGATGAGAACGAGGACTATTACCCGAAGGCCGCAACGACATCCCCCGTTAACTATCCGCACTGGACGACGTTGGTTGCGCCCTACCTCGGACTTCCTGTGGTGTCGGACGACACCTTTCTCCTTTCCCTGGACAAGAAAGTCAAGTATCCGATGTTCAAATGCCCCTCCAATCTAAATATGATGGACGTCGGGCAGGCGTGTGGCGGCAAGGATGGCTGCAACTACGGCATCTGCTCCGGCTGGGGCTACGGCAGTTCCACGGTGGGGGCGCCCCAGTTCCTGAAGGCATCCCAGATCAAGGGCGGCCCCTCCAGCAAGTTCTACATCATGGACTCCAACAAGACATGGAATTTCTCCAACGACTCAAGGCGCAGCGCCATGGGACTGGTACACGGCCATGACACTTTGAACATGTCCTATGGCGATTTCCATGTGCAATCCCTCAAGATGCTCTTCAAAGGCCCGGCGACCACGGATTTCCAGGACTATCCGCGCCGATTCTGGAAACCTGCGGAGAACTGACGGCCATGCGTCTTCCTTTCATTCTGATTATGACGTCGATGTCGCTTGCGCTGGCTGGCTCGAATTTGCTGGAGAACCCCCGTTTTGACGCGCCGGAGGGATACATGAAGGGATGGGAATGGAGTCCGATGTGGGCTCCTATCTTCACGGTCTCCTACGACCAGGGGAAGCGCGCCGTGGCCATCGCCTCCAGCAGCAACGAGTATTCCGGCTACCTGAACCAGACGGTGCCCGTTGTCCCAGGCAAGGAGTATGTCCTTCGGGCAGAGTTGTTCCTGCCGCTGGGGCGTTCCCTGCTGTGGGTGGTGGCCCTCAACGACCAGAGGAAGGAGATTGGCAAAAGCTGGACTCGCCGAAGCTATTCTCTGGCGGACAATCCGCTGTTCCCCCATTTCGTGAAGCCGGAGTACGCCCCCAACGGTCGCCTTGTCAACGACTGGGAAACCCTGGAACTCCGGGTCAAGATTCCGGACGGCGTGCCTTTCGTGCGGGTGAACGTCGGCAGTTATTTCGGGCAGGGGATAGTCTTTTTTCGCAGGGTTGAGTTTTTTGCCGCAGACTAAGGAGCTGCGAAGATGATTCAGGAAGGAGTTTTTCCGCAATGAAGAAAGTCCTTTGCCGACTGTGCGCCATGGCCATGACTACCGTTACCGCTTTATTTGCCGCTCCGAAACTGGAGGTTTCCCGCCTGGTCAACGGCGCCTATGAGCCCGTGTCAGGGGAGGCGGGGCTTGAGGTTGCGCTGGCGAAGGAGCCAGGCGGAAACCTGGAAGTGTGGAAGGCCTCCTTGGCGAATCGGGGAAAGGAGCCGTTGCTTCTGCGTCTGCGGATGAGCCACGAAGGACTGTCGGCGGGAGGGGATTTCTGGGACGGATTCGAGTTCCATCCAAAAGTCAGGGACTCCCTCGTCCCCGCAGGCGATCGGCACGTGTTTCCCATGACGGTCTATCTGGCCGATGGCCGAATGTCGGTGCTTGGTTTCACACCGGACACTTGCGCCAGCCGATTCGAGCGCGCTTTGGTCATGGAAAAGGGTGGAAAGGCGACTCTGCGCTTCGATGTGTTCTGGGCATTGCTTCCCGGCGAGGAGCTTGCCACCCGTTTCGTCTCAATCGAGACGAAAGGGGAAAGCTATGTGGAGGCGGTGGAGCGATATCATCTGGAGTTTCCGGAATTCTTCCGTCCCGTGAAGGGGTTTGACGAGCGTGGCTTCGGCACTGGCGGCTATCTCTCCAGTCTGGAGACTCTGCGTGACTACCAGTTGGAGGAGTGCCGACGCACGGGCTTCGACTGGGAATGGTACTACAACTGCTATCAGCGGGCGGGCGACTTCTTCCCGAAGGAGAGATTCTGGGATGAGAAACTCGGATACAAGCGGGAAAATTCCCATGGGAAATGCAATATTCCGGGAACTGTGGACGACTGGCTCAAATACCATCAGTTCCGCACCACGGTCGGAAACAAAACCAGCGCGCTCTTCTACTACTATATGCAGCAATACTGCAACGCCGAACTCCTGCACAGGGAATACGAGGACTCCGCCTGGCGGGACGAAAACGGCCATCCTGGATACCAGGTGACCGGATGGGCAGATGAATTCCTCTCCGAATACGCCTGGCCCGGCAAACACGGCTCCTTCGGCAAGGTCATCCGTGAGGATTTGGCGAAAATCTGGCAGAGCTTCCCCATCGCAGGATTTGCCCTGGACTGCGCCATCGGAAGCTCCGCCTACTACGGGCCCCTGGTGACCAGGGAATTCCCACGCTCCTTCGACGACAAGGGACGCCTCTTTGTCAAGGAAGGCCTGGCCCTTGCCTACAATATGGACTATACGCGCTCTCTGCCGCCGCATGCGGACGGACGCCGCGCCGGCTCCATGATCAACGCACCCTACACCTATCTGCCCATTTTCCATTGCGACGGGGTGATGCACGAGGCCACCCCCTACGAGCGCATGGACTTGCCCGTGCCGCACCGTCTGATGCTCGGCCAGAAGGCATGGGTCATCTGGCGCGGTTTCGTGATGGAGCCTTTCCTGGACTGGAACAGACTCTCTCCTGACCAAGTCAACGAGGCGATGAGCGGCGCCGTGGACTACCTCATCCTCTTCACGCTGCGTATGGGGGCCTCCCCTTCCAAGATGTTCACCAGGGGATATCCGGATATGCGGGCGCGTCGCGACCTCTTCACGGAGAATGCGCGGCGCGGCTGGCGCGCCGCGCCTTTTGCATGGGTGGAGGGCGTTGCAGGCTCCGAGAACCCGTGGGACCTGAACGCCCCAGTCTGGGTCTCCCGCTATGGCGAAGCGCACAACAGTCGCATTGTCCTTTCCATTCCGCGCAGGGAAGGGCGAAAAGGTCGTCTCCGCATCGAAACATCGCGTTTTGGCGCTGAGGGCGCCGTCTATGCGGCCTTGGACGGGACGGCGACCGTAAACCACGTGGCGCGGGAAGCCACGATTGTGGAGTTTGACTTGGCTCCGTTCCGCTATGTTGTGCTGGAGCGCGTGGGGACTGCAAAGGAGGGGCGCCAGGTCGCCGTCTATCGGCCATGCCCGGAAAAGGTGAAGTTCCTGCCTGGCGAGGATTTCATCCCGGAACTTCCGCTGGACAACGGCAAGGCGCCTTTGGCGGCCATCGTGGGCGAACCCGAGGAAATCGCCGCCGTGGACTGGCCGGTGACCGCCCTCTCGACTTATGACGCCTTCTATCGCACGCGGCTGCTGTTCTATGGCGAACGCCTCTGGGGACTGGAGAAGAAAATGCAGAACCAGTTTCGGTTCCCCATCGAGCGCACCAGCGATGCACGGACTGTCTTTGCCGTTGGCAAGACGGCGCGTGAACGCCTCTTCCCTGGCGTCGAGGAAACCGATGCGGTTGTCCATCGCAGGGATGGTCAGCGGGACTTCGTGGCCTTCTTCCCTGGAACGCTGACGGAGGCGCAGCTCATCGTCGCCCTCCTGGAAAAGCTTGACAAGTGGTATCCCTTCCATGCCGGTCCGATGTCGGACTGGCCTATCAAGGTGAAAGCGTGGGGCAGGGCGTTTGTCGCCCACCAGCCTACTTTTGCGGACGCATCAATCCATCCCGCTCATGTGGCGCGCCATGCATTGAAGGCGGATGAACTGGCTGTCGGTCGTGCTCCGGACGGCAATCTCTACCTGCGCACACGCTTTTCGGGAGACCGCGACCTGGTGACGCAGTTGATTCTAGGGCCCCACAACCGCCAGTTCGAGTACGGCTCGTCCCATACCATTGATTCGGGTCTCGGCGTTACGGTCAATTCCCTGACCATGGTGCGGGACCGCCGATACCATGCGGTGGATGAGACGGCCCCCATGCTTACCCAATACGGGTATGTCGGTGGCAACCATGGCCTTCTGGTTGCGCTGAAGCTGGAAATGCACGCCCATGGACTGGCGGAAACCGATTTGGGGACGGAGTTCATCTCGAATGGCCGCAAATACTATCCTGTCGCCATAAACGACTCCGACCACATCACGGTCATGTCGGAAAAGCTGAATCGTGGACTGGTGGCGTTCGACCGCACCTCCCTGAAGGATGAACTGACTCGGGGCGACAGGAGCTGGAAGGTCGGCAAGATCATCCATGAACAGCTTTATCCTTCGGCACGGATCGTCCGGCAGCGTTTTCTGGTGGACGGAAAGGAGATTCCACAGGAGGGGACGTTTATTCGGAAAGGTGCGCGATTCGTGGTTGAGGAAGTGTATGATGTGCTGGATCCGGCCTCCCTGTTTGATGCCGTGGTGGCCAATCCTGGCCGCAAGGTGGACCGTCTCTCGCCTGAAATCGCCAGGATGTACACTCTGGAGAACCATTATGAATTTGCGCCTTGCGGAAGCATGGTGCTCCATCAGAAGTACACGGTGCACCAGGATGTGTCGCTACGCCAGATTAGTGTTGTCATGAGCCAGGCGCTGCCTCTGCCGACTCCGCGCCATTTCCGCCGCTATCTGATACCTAAGACGAAAGCCTTCACGCAGGACGGGAGCACCTATGATTTCTCCAGATGCCAGGACTTTACGCAGAAACTGCCTCACATCGATTTCATGGGCGACCGACTGGCAGACCCGACGAATCTCCCTGACAGCTTTGTGCAGCTGGGCGGCGAGAAGGACTCAAAGACTGGCCAGGAGAAGTTCACCTTCGGCCTGGCCCTGGGATATTTGACAGAACGGGGGCAACGCGAAAAATCCACCAGCAAGGCTGGCTGGATCTGGACAAGCCAGAAGACCTATCCCGTGGCCGCCGACCAGAAACTGAAGCCGATGCTGAAAGCGGGGGATGTCCTGGACTTCACGGGATATCGTGTACTCTTCCAACCATGCGAACTGAATGGAAGACTGCCTGCCGTGTACAGGGTGCAGGACGGCGACACCGCCTATCTTTTCTGCAATTTCATGGAGCCGGGAACATACGAGTTGCCGCCCGCCCCCGAAGGCAGGCGGTGGAGCGTCCGCGAAGCATCCGCACTGGCGGCGTTCGAGGGCGGAAAGGCCATTGTCAAGGATGCGCCAGGACTGCTGGTGCTGAAGGCGGACGCGGCGGAATGATTGTGCAAATTGACCTTGAGGCGCACCAGGAGACAAACCATGCCGGAAACGATGCAGGCTGCCATTACCGACGGAAAGGGGAATCTGTGGCTGGAGTCCGTGTCGGTCCCTGTGCCCAACGAATACCAGTGCCTTTGCCGGACGCTGGTCTGCGCCACCTGCACGGGGACGGACAAGAAGCACATCCACAACCAGCTGCCCTGGCAGCAGGAGTACCCCGGCATCCTGGGGCACGAAAGCATCGGCGAGGTCATTCAGGTCGGGCGAAAAGTCCGCGCATTCCGTCCAGGAGACCGTGTCATTCGCCCCACCGCCGTCTATAACGGCGAGCATTGGGCGGGGTTCTCCTCGCTCTGGGGCGGTTTCGCCGAATATGGTCTGGTCACCGACGGCGACGCCATGCGGGCGGATGGCCTGGGCGACAGGGTGAATCCCTACGTCCAGTTCCAGATGACGCTCCCTGCCGACTTGGACATATCCGCAGCGGAGGCCTCCATGCTCATCACCCTCAAGGAGGTGGCGGGATTCGCGGAGAGCGTGGGGGTCGGCCTGAACACTCCCGTGCTGGTGCTGGGGCTGGGGAGTGTGGGACTCTCTTTCTGCGTCGCCTGCCGTCTGCTGGGCGCGTACCCGGTCATTGCGGCCGCGCGGCGAAAGAACGAATTCGGCCTGGCGATGGAGGTTGGCGCGGATGCCGTTGTCTGCACCTCGGAAGCGGAACTTGCCGGGAGCGTCCTGGAACTGACTGGCGGCAAGGGGGTCTTTCGCGTGCTGGACGGCACGGGGAGTCCTGCCTACGTGGAAACCGCAATGGGTGCCCTGGCCGCCGACGGGAAAATCTGCCCATACGCCAAGTACCCCAAGGACGACCCGCTGCAGAACCATGTCCCTGCCTCGCGACTCCTGGAGGGGATGACCGGCGAAGTCCGCACCCATGGATGGGCGTGTTCGGCATGCCGCCATGGATTGGTGAAGCTTGACCGCCTCTACTCCCATCGGATGCCCTTTGCGGAAATCGTACGGGGCTTTGGCATGCTTGAGCGCAAGGAGGCCTTCAAAATCGTGTTCGAGATGTAGTGGCGGACTATTGCCAGTCTGACCAGCGGACATTCCTCCAGTGGGACATTCCTTCCATGGGGGCAGCCCCCGAAGCCACGCCAGCTTTTTCCACAGAGAATATTGAAATTAGGTGCTGTGAATGTGACGAACGGCGGCACTCTTGTGGAAAAACCCCTCCGTGCATTGGCATAAAACGGGATATGTGGTATGTTATAGGGGTTTTTCCGCGTTTTTGGCCGGGCTTCCAGCGCGGCCATGGAGGCAATTGCAAAACTAGTTGCAATGGCCTCCAAAGGTTTCACTTAAAGAGAGGGTTGCAAGGCAATGGCTGTTTCTGGTGAAGAGTTGATGAGCAAACTGGTGGCACTGTGCAAGCGCAGGGGCCTCATTTTCCAGAGTTCCGAGATTTACGGCGGCATCAATGGTTTCTGGGACTACGGGCCCTATGGTGTGCCGCTGCGCCGCGCCGTGGAGCATCTGTGGTGGAAATACATGGTGGAGGACCGCGACAACGTGGTGGGGCTGGACTCCACCGTCATCTGCCATCCCGAGGTGTGGAGGGCCTCCGGCCACCTGGAGAAATTCTCCGACATGATGACCGACTGCACGGTCTGCAAGAAGCGTTTCCGCGTTGACCAGATGGAAGACCCGAACACCTGCCCCGCCTGCGGAGCCGTCGGAAAGATGACCGAACCCCGCGAGTTCAACCTGATGCTCAAGACCTTCGTCGGCCCTGTCTTTGACGAAGAGCACGCCGCCTACCTGCGCGCCGAGACCTGCCAGCCCATCTTCGTCGATTTCAACACCATCCGGGTCTCCACCCGTCAGAAACTCCCCTTTGGCATTGCCCAGATCGGCAAATCCTTCCGCAACGAAATCAATCCCCGCAACTTCACCTTCCGCTCCCGTGAATTCACCCAGATGGAGATGGAGTTCTTCTGCAAGGAGGACGACTCCATGCAGTGGTTCGACTACTGGCATGAGCAGCGCTGGAACTTCTACACCAAGGTTCTGGGACTGCCCGAGGACAAACTCCATATCCATTGGCACGAGAAACTCGCCCACTACGCCAAAAAGGCGCTGGACGTGGAGTTCCAGTTCCCCTTCGGCTGGGATGAAATCGAGGGCGTCCACCATCGCGGAACCTGGGATATGTCGCGTCATGCCGAATACTCCCACCAGGACGCCGCCTGCAAGTATTTTGACCAGGAACTCAACCAGGCCTACTTCCCCACTGTCGTCGAGACCTCCTGCGGGTTGGACCGCATCGTCCTGATGCTGCTCTGCAACGCATACGATGAGGATACGGCCGCCACGGCCAAGGAAGGAATGGATGAGGATGTCCGTGTGGTGATGCATTTCAACCCGAAGGTGGCCCCTGTCCAGGCGGCCGTGCTTCCGCTGAGCAAAAAACTTGAGGAACCCGCCAGAAAATTCCATGCGGCCCTCCGCAAAAAGTTCCGCACGGAATATGACGTGACAGGCTCCATCGGCAAGCGGTATCGCCGGCAGGACGAAATCGGCACGCCGTTCTGCATCACCTTCGACTTTGACACGGAGAAGGACAACGCCGTCACCGTCCGTCTGCGGGATGAGATGACCCAGGAACGTGTGGCCCTTGACCAGGTGGCGAACTACATCACCGACAAAATCGGCGACCTGACCTGACTTGCGCTATGAAACGCCGCATCTCCCTGGGCATCCTGGCACTGGCGCTGGTGGTCAATCTGGCCATCGGCTGCTGGGTCTATTCCAGGGAGGTGCGGAAGACTGGCGGGGACAGTGATGTTCTGAAGCAGCTCGGGATGCTTGTGCAGGTGCTCCAGCTCATCCGCCAGAATTATGTCGATATTGACAAGGTCACTTCGCGACAACTGATGGAAGGCGCGTTGAACGGCATGACTTCCGCGCTGGACCCCTTCAGCCAGTATCTGCCTCCCTCTGACCTCCAGGAACTGATGGAGGACAGCGAAGGGCAGTTCGGCGGAATAGGCGTCACGGTCAACGCCGCCGAAAACGGACTGGTGGTGGAGGCCGTGACCCAGAATGCGCCCGCCGCCAAAGCGGGACTGGAGGTGAATGACCTCATCATCGCGGTGGATGACCAGCCCGTGACCAATGGCGATTTCCAGAATTCCCTCCTGCGGATTCGCGGCAAGCCAGGCACGCGCGTGAAAATCACCGTCCGGCGCGGCGCCAATGAGGAGGTTTTCCATTATGACGTCGAGCGCGCCCTGATTCCCATGCCCAACGTCACCTGCACCCAGATGATACCGGACACCAGCGTGGGATTTGTCCGCATCGAGCAGTTCATGGAACCCACGGCAGGGCGATTGCAGGAGAGCCTGATGCGGCTGGAGGCGAAGGGCATGACCGCGCTGATCCTGGATTTGCGCGGAAACCCCGGCGGTCTGCTGGACTCCGCCGTGGAGATTTGCAGCATGTTCTTGCCGCCTGGCAGTCTGGTGGTGTCCATCATGCACCACAGCGACACCAAAATGAACCGCGAAAGCGAGAACTTCCAGCGTCATTACGCCCGTGCCGGATATCGTGTGCCTGACTACATTCCCGTTGCTGTGCTGGTGGATTCGGAGAGCGCCAGCGCCTCTGAAATCACGGCGGCCTGCCTGCAAGACCATAGGCGCGCCATTCTGGTCGGGGAGAAGACCTACGGCAAAGGCTCCGTGCAGGACATCATTGATTTGGCGGATGGCTGTGCCCTGAAACTCACGGTGGCTCGCTACTACACGATGGACAAAGGCCGCCCCACCATCGACAAGCATGGCGTGAAACCGGACGTCGAGGTGAAGTTGGGGGACAAGGAGCGGATTCGCGTCTTCCGCAACTTCGCCGCCGACAAGATTGACCCGCAGAAAGATTTGCAGTTGGGCCGTGCCTTGGAGGAAATCCAGAAAAGGGACCCGATGGGACGGCGGCTCCGCCAGGACGAATGACCCGGCCAGGTAAATTGACCAGAGGACTCTTTGCGGCGGGCAGTCGGTTTCTTGGCTGCCCCATCCCCATTGTCTGCGGCGCGATGACCTGGGTCAGTGAGCCGCATCTGGTGGCCACCGTCTGCAACGAAGGGGCCTTTGCCTGCCTGGCGGGCGGGGGCGCACCTCCAAAAATCCTGCTGGAGCAGGTGTAGCAGACCAGAAAGCTGACCAACGGGCCGTTCGGCGTGAACCTGATTACCATTTCACCTGCGTATCATGCGCAGCTGGCGGCACTGTTGGGCCATCCTGTGCCATACGTCGTGTTTGCGGGAGGCATTCCCAAGGACGAGGACATTGGCGCCGTCAAGGAAACGGGAGCCAAGGTGATGTGCTTTGCCCCTACTGCGCCGCTGGCAAAACACCTGGTGTCGGCTGGTGCGGATGCGCTGGTGCTTGAGGGACGCGAGGCGGGCGGGCATGTCGGTCCTGTTGCCCTCAATATCCTTTTGCAGCAGATTCTCTTTCTGGATTTGCCCGTGCCAGTGTTTGTGGCTGGCGGATTATGGACAGGACGGCTTTGCGCACACCTGTTCCTGATGGGAGCCGCTGGCGTGCAGTTGGGCACCCGTTTTGCGGCCTCCACGGACAGTTGTGCCCACGAGAGATTCAAGCAGGCGTATCTGGAGGCATCCGCCAGAGACGCGGTGGTCACGCCGCAATTTGACAAACGCATTCCTGTTGCGCCTGTTCGGGCACTGCGCAATGAGGCTTGCGAGGAGTTCGACAGACTGCAAATGGAGTTGATAGGCCGTTTCAACATCGGTGAGCTTTCGCGGGAGCAGACACAGGCTCAATTGGAGCAGTTCTGGACGGGGGGGCTGCGCCGTGCCGTGCAATGCGGTGACGTGGCCAGCGGTTCCGTGATGGCGGGACAGACGGTCGGTCTGGTGTCCCGCCTGGAGTCCGTGCACGACATTCTGACCGATATGTTGGACGGCATTGAGACCGAACTCCAGGCGGTTCAAAAAAGCCTGGATGATTGACGATAGACCCGTAACTTCCCAAAATTGGTGAATAATCCCCATCTCTGAACGTCTATACTAAAATGAAAATCCACGCGGATTGAGCACAAAAATGCCCTCTGGGTGGAGGATTCCGTACAGACGAAGATGATTCCTTCTGATAATGTCCGAATGACCGCTCTCCACGATGTTTGGAGATTTTTCGTTTTTTTGAGTGCAAGGGGAGAAATTAGGCGAGAATGGCGTTGCAACAGGCACTGGAAGAATTTTGTTCGTATTAGGGCATTGGTTTTGCTCATTAGCCATTGCATCCATGCTGGATCTGAGCAACTACATCGGCTGCCAGCGGCCCCATGCACGGGAATTCTGTACGGAAAAACTGGTGGAAGAGTGGCTGGATGCACTGATCAGCCACGACTGCACAGACCGTATTCCGCATATCCACCCCTCAATGAAGTGAAGCCGGCTACCCCGTACTCACCGGTATTCTTGCTTGGTCCAATCGGTAATATTGCCGGAGTTGAAATCGAAATTGACTCCGAGAAGCATGATGCGCTTGCCTTCTTTGCGGTATTTCAAGGCATATTCCTTGTTTTCGATTTGCGTCATTGCTTTTTCGGCAGACTTGTTGAGCTTAAACTCAATCACATAGATCCAGTCTCCTGCGGCGACCATCATATCGATCCTTCCGCTGCTTGTGAAAACTTCCGCCTGAACTGCAAGTTTGAGCAAATCGCAGATTACAAAGAAAACCGTCTGATAGTAATGCTCGTCCTTCACATGGAGCGGATACGGAATCCCTGCGAAAACCGATTGGATCAATTTCATGAAATTGTCCGTATCACCGGTTCCGACTGCGGTGACCAATTTCAAGATCAGCTCCTGCGTATCCTGTTTCCGGACATTGGTGCAGTATGCCAGCAGAGAATCATTGAAAGATTCCTCCACTTCCTGGTTGGGGAAGCGCAGATAGTATTCCTTAATGCTTTTGGTCGTGAACGGGATTGTTCTCTGTTCAGCCCGGTCAATGGTCAGATAACCGGTTTGGAACAGCAGCACCTGTGGATCAAGATTGTTGATCTCGAATGCATTGAAGAACGAACCTCCAACCGGGGTTTCCAAAGACCGTGCCAGGTTGAATTTCGACTTCATAATCAGTTCCAGCAGGAAAGACGGCGTTCCTGTTGAGAACCAGTAATTGTTGAATTCAAAACGTTTGGTGAAAAATTCCGCAAGGGACACCGGATTATAGACGCTGGGGGCATCCTCATGGAACCGATACCCATCGTACCACGCCTTGATTTTGGGAAGCAGCTGTTCTTTGGGCATATTCAGCTGTTTGGGTGCCAGCTCAATCCGGTCGGCAAAATAAGTTTCCAGTTCTTCCTGCGTATAGCCAAGCATGGCGGCATAATTGTAATCCATGGTGATGTCGGTGAGATTGTTCAAGTCTGAGAACAGGGAAACGTGACAGAATTTACTGACGCCGGTAATGAAAGCAAGACGAAGCATTTCGGATTTCTCTTTTATCACAGAATAAAAGACCTTGAGCGCTGCGAGAAATTCCGAAACCTTCTCATTGGAGATATTGTTGAGGATCGGTTTGTCATATTCATCCAGCAGAATGACAACATCTCCGGCATTGTCATGAAGCGTTTTAATCAGTTCGTGAAACATGGTATCGGAAGAGGATTCTTTCAATATGATGCCATTAAGGTCTGCTTGTTCCCTGAGCATCTGCCTGAAACGCTCCTCCATTTTTTCCAGAGAGCTGAAATCTCGGCCATTCATGTCAAGATGGATAATCGGATACGGCTTCCAGTCATACGGTTTGTCGTAAATCGCCAAGCCTTTGAACAGTTCTTTCTTTCCCTCAAATACGGCTTTCAGTGTGGAGAGAGTCAGCGATTTTCCAAAGCGACGCGGACGGGAGAGAAAATAGGATTCCCCGGCAGGATTTATCAGTTTCCAGATAAACTCTGTTTTGTCAACGTAGAGATATCCTTCTTTGCGGAGTTTCTCAAAACTGTAAACGCTGCTGGTCAAATCTTTCATCATCTCACCTCTCTGCCTGTAATATATACTGCCACAGCACATTTTTCAACGTCAAACCAGTTGAAAGCAGCTCTGATACATCAAATTTCCAATCGATTGGAATTATCGTAAAACCTCCTGGCTACTGCAATCTCTGCGAGGCTCGAATATCCTGCTGGGGTGATATCACGATATTCCGCAAGTTCTTCAGGCGTCGGGGGAGGTTTGGAAGCAGCGGAGGACGGCGGTGCCAAGCGGCGGAACCTTGACGGAAAGACCGGCCACTCCATCGGCCAGTTGAATGGGCTTCACTGGAAGGCAAGGATAGAAAGTCAACGACTGGACTTTGGTCACTGGATGCGCCGGCTGGAATCTGGCAGGCAAATAGCCATGCCCCATGTTCGAGACCAGGCATAGACCATCATCATAGCTCCAGACTCGCAAGTGCCTGGGGTCGAATTTGATGATATCGTAGAATTGGAACGCCTCTCCGCGTACTGGAAATGCGGTAAAAGTCCGGAAGAGCTTGACGCATTCCAGCCAGAAGCTGTTTTCAGGCTTGGCCTCGGGAAGGGTATGCCAGAAGCGCAGAGTTTCCGTTCGGTCATCGGGCAGCAGCTCGCAACGGATGGCCGCCAGGCGTCGTGACTCGCTCCACACTTCCGCCCCAAACGCGCCATCGGTCTGAATGCCGACCAAAAAAACTGGAGGCTTTCGGCAAAGCAGCCGTTTTAACTCCTCCTCTGGCCAGAAGGCGGGATGGACTATCAGCAGTGAGATATCGGATTCCCTGTCTGCCCCCGCAACAGTGCCAGACCAGGCGAGAGGAAGACCATTCGCAATCAGATGGGACAGGGTGGTGTTGGTGTCGCACCGCCTATGACGGGAATATTCCTCCAGTTCACGGTCCATCGCCTTGGGATGCCAGACCAGCAGGGGGGATTCGGGCTTGCCTCGGGGGAGAGTGAACGCCATGTCCCACGTCTCATCCATGACCTTCCATTCATGAGCGGAGATACCGTCGGAGAGGCAACTTTCGACCCCTTCCACGCAGTTCTTGCCTGTGTCCGCAAACATCATGGTGGCCAGTCCCATGATTTCGGTGGCCAACATGGAGGGAGCGTGGCGCAGGACGCAGTATTGTTCCTGGTCATCCTTGACGCAATGCAGCTGTATCAGTTTGGTATTTGGCAAGGCGGCTTTCAGGCAGAGAAGCGTGGCTCGATTGCGGTCGAGCATGGTGGTGTCCTCGCCCTCATTCCACCCTTCCAGCTCCACGGTGCCTGCACTGCTCTCCACCACCAGTGCGTACAGGTCGCATTCGCGCAGAACACGGTAGTCGGTGGCATATCGCCAAATGGCCTCCATCGGGTCTTTGCACCAGGCGCTGAGGCAGGCCAGCAGTTTGTCGGCACGATGCACAGCCGCCGCCGTTTTCTTCAGGAAGGAACTTTGGCAGGAGGTCAGGAACTGGCACCACTTCCAGCGATGGTGCGCAAGGATGAACTCAGCCTGCTGCACGGTGTCGCCGGCGGGAATGGAGATGCCGTGGCCTTGCTCGAAACGGGCGATGGTCTCCGCAGAGAATTCGGCTTCTATCAACGACCCGCGCGAGGTGTTCAAACCATCCCCGAACATAAACCCCGCAAAATCAAAATCATGCAGGAACTGCTCCAGTCTGGTCGCGAAAAAATCCTCGTAGGCCGTTCCGTCCGCCATCTTCTTCCAAGGGCAGATGCAGGGCGAGAGTGTTCCGTCCGCCAATTTCATCCACAGTTCTCGGTGCGCCTCAGCCCATTCATCATACTGAGTGAGACTGCGGGCAAATGCATTCTCCTTGGTGTCGATGCCGTTGAATAGACAGAGGAAAGTCCTGATACCGCATCTGCGCAGTTCCGCCAGCAGTCCCCGCAGTTGGGTGGCACGCCATGCCTGCCTCCGCCGTTCCTGGTTATAGGGACGTGCCATATAGGAGCAGAAGCCTGGCTGGAATGTGAAATCCTCTCCGTCTGGCTCATAGGCATTGATCACTTCGCAGGAGGATGCCAGCAAGACCACATACTGCGGCTTTTTGACCTGGCGCGCCAGAAAGTCGCCCACTCCAAAGTCGGATTGCCCGTTGTCGAAGCCGATGAGTTCAATCCAACACCATTTTTCCCAGTCCGTCATGTCGCCAGACTCATGCCCAGGTAAGAGAAAAGCATTTCGGCTTCCTGTCTCAATTTCGTGTCCAGACGAGTCGTATAGTTGCTAGTCATTGTCGCATCTTCCTGTAAATAGCGTGCAATTACCTCTATAATATACACCTTTTGCACAAAAAACAAAGAGGATTCTCTGTCCCCTCCTCCCTTATCCATCTCGGGGTGTGCGCGTCCAGCCTTTTCAAGACGAATGACCACGGGAGAGGTTGTCTGCTACAACCGCAGGGGAATGACTCGGAAGACGCGGGTCTCGTGCAGACGGGCCGGGAAGGAGAACTCCTCCACCCCCTCCGCCAGAATTTCGCCAGTGAACAGGTCGGAGACGGTGGACGGCGCGGGAAGCAGGACTCTCTTGCGGCCAGCATGCGCCGCATGGAGGACAAGGCAGCCGAAGCCGGCCTCAAGCACGTCGCCCGAGTCAGACCAGATGTGACAGCCCGCCGTGCGGGCGATTTCGCGGAACTGCGCGTCCGTCATGACATTGCCGCACCAGAGGACGTCGCGTCCCCGCCGAGCCGCCGCAGCGCGTCCGTTTGTGAGGTATGTCCCGATGGTCTCGCAGTTCGGCTCGTCGATTTCGAAGAGCAGGGGGAGTTCCTCTGGATAGCCGGAGACCGTCCCGTCGGCTGCGCGGATTTCAGGCGTGCCCCCTCCAGGGATTGGCCTTACCCTGAAGCCAGTGAGCCGACGGATGTTCTCCGCGCCGAAGGATTCGTTCGTGGCATCGACGATGCCAGGCGCATAGAACCAGAGGAGGGCCGCGCCCTGGGCACGGAGAGTCTCGGCGGTTTCGCGGAGAAAGGCGTCCGCCGTGAAGACGTCCAGGAAAATCCAGAGCCTGTATTGTCCGATATGCCTGTGTACGTCTGATGCGAGGATGTAGTCCACAGGCGCTCCCAGGCGGCCCAGGCGCGCGCGGTTCAGGGAGACAAGCTGGCCTGTCAGGCGAAGGGACTCGGCGTTGTGGGTCGAGACCGTGCCGTCGGCGCGGTACGCTCGGCGCTGGAGGTGGCGGTAGGAGGCGGTGTCGGGGCGCAGGTAGGCGTTGGCTCTCTCATCGACGACCACCGCGATTTCCGCCCGTCTCCCCAGGCCGGCGTCGAGGGCCTCCTGGCCGGCCTGGCGGATGACCTGCAGGTCGCGGGAGGTGTCCGGCTCGCCGAACTCGTCTCCTGTCATGGGCACAAGCATGGGGCACTCGCCGCGGCAGAGGGCAGTCCCGAAATTCCTGCGCAGGATGTCGCGTGTCTGCTGCGCGGTCACCGCCTGGTCAACCCCCACCCAAGGGGTGCGGTGGGTGCGCGTGTCGTCGTCCTGGATTGCGAGGCAGCCGGCCTCCTCGATTGTCCGAAACGGCTTCATGTCGGCCCCCGACTCCCCCAGTTGCCGCACCGCGTAGGACGGCGGCGAGAGCAGGAAGTCGGGGTGCGCCTCCGCCAGGACGCGCGCCAGTGAGTTGTGCCCGCTGAGCTGCCGTGTCCAGAGGAAACCGGCGTATTCGAAATGATAGCCGTAGTAGGCGCCGACAAGTTTCGGGGAGTCCAGGCTGCCGCGCAGGGCCCCGAAGGACTCGACGAGGAAATCGGCAAGCACGTCCGACTGTATGCGCGTGGCCGCAATCTTGATGGCCTCGGACGACGGCGCGTAGAACAGCCCGTTGGCGGCCACGACGCGCTCCTCCGTCGTCGGCATGGCGGCCTGGTAGCGACGACGGAACTCCTCTTGCATGGGAGCGGAGTAGTCCACCATGCGGGGACGGCTGAACCTCGCCCCCTCGTGCCCGCCCCAGTACTGCCACTCGTAGGACTTTCCGTTGGTCAGGAGGAAGCCGCCGAGGCGCGGCGCGTAGGGCGCGGACTGCACGTGCGCCGCCAGGGCGCGAATGGAGGCGAGCGCATGTGTGCGCCAGACCCGCGAGGCGAAACTTGGGGCGGCCACGTTCTGGAAGACGGGGGTTCCGTCCGAATAGCGGGTGATTTCGGCGGGGTTGGCGGCTGCCCACCAGGATGG
The DNA here is from genome assembly GCA_017431185.1 of Victivallales bacterium. The sequence continues at coordinate 28,530 of JAFRLP010000588.1, forward strand.
GGGTTCAAGTCCGAAAGCCAGGAGGACAAGCGCGCGTCCGTCCGACTCCAGGAGATTGTCCACCACACGGTCAATCGGGGTGAAGTCGTACTTGCCAGGCGCGACCTGCCATTCGTTGTCCTGCCTGTCCTGGAGGACGCTGCACACGCGGAAATCCGCTGGAAGGGCGGAGTGGATGCCGCCTGGCCGAATGTAATTGCCCAGGTCGTTCGCGATGACGCAGTATCGCGCCTTGCCGTCGATTTCAACGCATGGGCGCCCATGCGCATCCCTGCGCACAGCCACATTCGGCGCCTTCCCCGGAAGGTCTCGCTGGAGGTAGCGGAACCGTGCGGGAAGCAGGGGCGCAAGCGGCTCGTGGTCAAGCGGCTCGATGCGTACCTGCATGTCCGCCGTCGCGTAGAACCGGGGAAGCGGGAGTTGCCAGACGGCGCGCCCGCCCCGACATTCAGTCGCCTCCGTGCGCCTGGAGATGCTCCTCCCGTTGGGCGACTCCAGGACAAGCGTGGCGCGGAATGTCCCGTCCGCCGCGTCGCATTCCAGCGTGACGGGGAGATTCTCCCCCGCGTGGGCCTCCCCTGGCACGGACACAGTGGCGTGTTTGAGCGGCAGCCGTCCCTTGAGCGAACAGTAGGGCAGCACGAGCGTCCACGGGGCGGCCGGGGGCGTGCCGTGCAGGATGGGGCTGCCCCACGCGGAATCGTCAAAGCCGGTCCTCTCCCAGCCAGGTGCCGGGGAGGCGCTGGAGCGGCAGCCCGCCTGGCCGGGATGCTTTTCGACTCCGCCGTCCCCCCGCAGGATGGTCGCCTCGAAGAGCGCGCCGCCTGGGCCGCCCTCGTTGCGGTAGTGGATGGCGATGAGGTTCTCCTCCCCAGGGCGGATTCGCGCGGTCACATCGACCGCCTCGGGGGTCTTCCAGGAGTTGGTCGCGGTGTGGTCGCTGACAAGTTCGCCGTTGAAATAGAGCCGGTACTTGTCGTCCACGGAGAGCTGGACAAGAGCCTTGGCGACGTCGGCGGGCGCGGTGAAGGACTTTCGCAGGAAGTAGTCGCCAGGGGCGGCGTGCGGCGTGTCCTCCGGGGCTGACAGCATGACGGCCGCCCAGTAGTCGTCGGGAATGCGCGGCTGCTCTGCAAAGCGCTCGGGCAGTTCGGGCTTGACCGCCGGCCATTCGGCGGGCGTCTCGCGCCTCGGGTTGTCGCGGAAGAGGATGTACTCGATGTCGATGGAGCCGCCAGGGCCGTCGTCGGTCAGGTCCAGCCGCAGACGCCCGACGACGGGGATGTTCCGCCAGCATGCGGGCGGGGTTGCCTGGAGCGTGTGCCACTGCCCGTCCCCCTGCATGGGCGGCAGGTTCCAGACCTGGTGGCCGCCCAGGGGCGCGTCCGGCGCGGCGAAATAGAGCTGGCCGCCGCTGGAGCCGACAAGGTTGGAGGCGCGGTAGCGGACAAGAAGCGAGTCAAGTGCCGCTGGTTGCAGCCGCAGGGTGTCGTTGCCGATTCCCGAGTCGCGGCCCTGGATTTCCAGGTGGAGATACCCGTCCCTGATTGAGTGCGCAAGCCGCCTTTCGACGGTGAAGCCCTGGAAGAGGTTGCGCGAGTCAAAGCGGATTTCGGCGGCGGGGAGAAGAGCCGCCGCCAGGACAGCCAGAAGAATGGTGCGTGCCATGGCGTTCAGTCGATTTTCCAGCAGCTGTCGGCGCTGAAGGGGGCGCTGGCGTAGGGGGCGGAGGGGTTGCCCACGCGGTGGGATTCCGCGTGTCCGTCCGTGTAGAGCGCATTGATTCCGTTGCCGCCGTGGCAGGGCCAGAGCTGCCCGTTGGACGTCGATTCGCCGGTGACGCAGAAATAGTAGCCGATGTAGCGGTTGCCCTGGTAGCGCTGGACGGCGCTGTAGCAGTCCGCCAGGCAAAGGGTCGTGCCAGGATGCCTGAGAGCGCCTGGGGTGGCGCAGGGGCGGACGATGGTGCCGTTGGCGCGCATCCCCTCGCCGCCGAGCCAGGTGCCGTTGTAGCCATACGACGGGTACTCGTAGGGCTTCTGCTGGGTGTTGGCGTTGAGCGTCGCCTCGGTCGCGGCGGTCTTCCAGAGGGCGAGCACGCCAGACGACCATTCATAACCCCTGGCAATGGCCTCGGAGGTGGCGCAGTGCAGCGCAGATTCCTCCAGGTACTTCCCGCGTATCATGACCCACGTCCAGACAACCTTGTCTCCGCCCACCCCAGCGGGCTTGCTCTGGTACACCATGGGGAAGCAGCCCTCGTCGTCCAAATAGAGATTGACGGAAATTCCGTTCTGCCGCAGGTTCGAGAGGCACGCGGTCGTCCGGGCCTTCTCCCGCGCCTTGCTCAATGCCGGCAGCAGCATCGCCGCAAGTATCGCGATTATGGCTATCACGACCAGAAGTTCAATCAGTGTGAAGAAATGTCGCAAGTTGTTCCTAATCATGGTGTTGCGTTCCTTTTTGGTGTGGAGGATTCGCGGACGACGAGCTGCGGTGTTGCCAGCCGTAGCAGTTCCAGGGATTCTGGGTGGATTCGGTTATGGTCAAGCATCTCGACAGCCGCCTGGATATGCCCCGCGATGTCGGGATTGATGCTGGTGACCGGCGGGTTCGAATAGCGCGCCAGGATGGTGTTGCCGATGGAGGCGACGGCGATGTCGCCAGGCACGTCCAGGCCTGACTGACGGATGGCAGCCAGCGCCCCGAACATCGCCTCGTCCGTCAAGGCGATGAGCGAATCGAAGCGGCATCCAGGGAGGGACGCCTTCACGGCGGCAAACGCGGCCTCGGCGAAGGAGCCGACGACGCCGGTGCAATCGGCGGCGATGAACAGCTCCGGCGCGTAGTCCTCCCCAAGCGCCTCGCGCCAGATGGCCTGCTGTCGGTCCTGGAGTTCACGGGAGGGGCGTCCGCCCAGCAGAGCGGTCCGCCTGCGTCCGCTGCCGCGGAAATGCGCGACGAGCATCCCGATGACGGACGTGTCGTCGCAGAGGACGCAGGGGATGCCCCTTCGGTATGCTTCGGAGGAGACCTGCACGAAGAACTCTGGATGTGGCATGAGGAGTTCAGGCTCGCAGTCGATTCCCAGGATGGTCGGCAGCCCGAATTCCTGGCAGCTCGCGAGGAGTTCAGGCACGTCCTCCTCCTCCACGTGGATGACGCGCAGACGCCGCCCCAGCCCCGCGACGACCTCCCGGAAGCGTCTCTCCAACTCCTGGTTCCCCGATGAATCGGGATGCGCCGGAAGCACCAGGTTCACAGGGCGCTCCTGCCAGGGTGCGCCAGGCTTCTGGAACAGGTACGTCCCCGACCCGACACGCTTCTCGACAATCCCCCCCAGCACCAGGCGACGGTAGGCCCGCCGAACAGTGGACATGTTCACCGACAGTTTGCGGGCGAAATCACGCTCTGGCATCACCCGGTCGCCCACCGACAGCCGCTCGTCCGACAGCACATCGACCAGCCGGCCAAAGACCTCCTGATGTTTTCTTGACGTTGCCATGAATGCTTTGCGTGTTTCTTAATTGTTATGCATTACAATTAATTTAGTGCCTTTCACGGAAATGTCAAGCAATTTCGCGGGAAATAGCTGTGCCGATACTTTTTTCATGGTAATGCCTCAGCGTCTGATACTGGCCAGAAGCCATGTTGGCCGCGCAGAGCGCGTCCTGCCAAACCAAGCCATTTTGGCAGACCGCGCTGCACGGTCAGTATCAGTCACCGAGGGATTACCTTTTGCATTCGGACACTCTCCCTGTCCCGTCCTCCGCTTTCCTACCCCTTGGCGCGAGTCGCCACGGCGTAGAAAGCGGGATATGCGCGTCCGACTTTCTCCAGACGAATGACCACGGGCGAATCCCCTGGCGGAATGGGGATGGTTGCCTGGCCATTTGCGTCCCAGCGGCAAACCTGGCGTGTCCCGTCCAAAGTGACCGCAAAGGATGGAGCCTCCTCTGGTGAGCCGAAAAAGACCAGTTCGTCTGCCCGCTTCATTTTGAATTCCATGAAGCCGTTGGGGAACACGCGGTTTCCCGCCCATCTTGCGGGGTAGCCATTGAGCATGGCAGCGTGTGAGCCGTGCATATAGCGCAGGATTCGCCCGTCATCCATGATTCCGCCGCAGACCATTCCGTCGGTGACATTGGAGAGGAAATCGTGGCGCGCCTTCTCTTCGCCCTGGAAGAGCGTCAGAAGCTGGTGGCAGATGGTGTCCAGGGGGAACAGCAGCACGGACTCCACCGACTGCCGGTCTTCGCCCGTGCGATGCTCCAGGCCGTTGACGAAGGTTTCCTTCGTGGCGGGCTGGAGGGGGCGCCCCGCCAGGCTCTCCAGCAGTTCATGGGTTGCCTGGACTGTGGCAGGCAGCTGCCGCGGCTGGTCGGATGCGCTCATGTCATGCACATACGCTGCAATGCACTTCACCAGTCCCAGAATGGCCTGGGTGAAAGTGAGGGCGTTCTCCCACAGTTGTTCGCGCCAGTCCGGCTTTCGGTCCAGGGAACGCAGCAGTTCCAGGCCCGCGCGCGCCATCTCCACGGCCTCTTCCTTCTCCGCGATGAGCCGTGCGCAGCCAGGGGCCACGCGGTCGGTGAGAATCGACCAGACCTCCCGGCCATTCTCCAGCGAGGCTCCCTCCTGGAACAGGGCGAAGACGAAAGCCGCATGCAGATACTTCATGCAGTAGTTGCCATGGAAAAGCACCTGGTGGTCCAGGAACATCGTGCGGGTGACCAACTCCCAGGACAGCTGGTCAAGTTTCGCCAGCGTCTCACGCTCGCCGGCTGGATAGTGCGCCTCCCGCCACTCCTGACGCACCTGCTCCGCCGTGATGTCAGGGCATTCGATTGCCCTGCTATAGGCGTAGTAGTTGATTTCGTACAAGTCGAAGATGCGATGCCCGCAACGGTCCAGGCGGATGGCGAAGCGCGCCACCCCGGCCTTCTGCGCCGCATGGACATGCTCCACTATCTTGTGGACATGCTCCAGAGGCAGGAAACCGCGTCCCAGAAACTCTCCAAGGCAGTCGCACTCCGCCCCTAGTTGGAAGCCAGGCGTTTGCTTCAGCCAGGGATTGACGGGCAGGAACGGGTCAAAGTCATACGGGGTGATTTTGGTCTCCACTTCAAAGGAGAGTTTGCCGGCCAGGCTCCTGGCGCCGGCCAGAATGTCCTCGTAGTCCTTGGCGATGGAGCCAAAGGAGCGCATGATGAACCGCTTGCCCAGCCGTCCCAATGCGCGCGCGAAATGCTCGATGACAAAGGCGACCACTTGGACAGGCGGGTATTTTTGGGTATCGGAGTTGTGGATGGCGGAGTAGTCGGCCTCGGTCAAGGTCAGCACCACGCCGTCCAGCTCCGGCACGGCCTGGATGGCCCTGCTCACCTTGTAGTCGATGAGCCGGGCGAACGATTCGCCAGTGAGGTCGAATTCGCCGTTTTCATCCAGCAGGTCGGGCATGTCCTGCAAAAGCCCAGGCGGAAGCATGACGTCACGGTGCCAGTAATAGACCGACTTCCCCTCGGAGTGGGCCAGACGGACAATCTCATTGAGCCGACGGCGGTTCTCCTGCACCGTCCCCTGGTTCCAGGAGGCTGCGGCGTGGGGAAATTCGGCGTAGTCAATCAACCCGTCCAGCCCGCCGTATGGGGTGTGGCACTCGCCGCAGAGTTCGAAGCTGTCCATGCGGTATCTGCGCGTGTGGGGCAGCAGCTGGCGCATGTACTCCGGGTCGAGAGGAGTCGGGTGCATCAGGGACCAGGTGATTTCCACTGGGCTGTCGGTCGCTGTCATCATAAGGTGATTTCTCCTGGAAGAATGTGGGGTGTCAGAATCGGTCATGGCCCCAGAAGCGCTTGCGCTGGGGTTTGGGGCGGCGGTCAACCCTGATGCGCAGATTGTCCCGTCCCACCAGTTCACCGAGTTCCCGATTGAACTCCTTCGTGAGATGGACGCCGCCTTCCTGCGGGCGGAGCACCGCGATGTTGCCGTCCGCGCAATGGACATGGTAGGTCAGCGGAAGGACCCCGCGGTTGGCCTGGCAGAGTTTTCCGACATTGCCAAGCAGTTCATCGCTGCATTCGTCCTCGTGAAGCGTGACTTGGAGTTCCTGGGAGAAGCGCGCCATCATGGAGTCGGCGGAGTAGATGAGGCGTCCGGTGAGTTTCATCGGCTCGTCCTCATCGCGCTGGCTGGTCTCGCCGTCAATGAAGACCACGGTCTCGGGTTTGAAGATGTCGGGATTTTCCTGCCTGGCCTGCTCGTAGGCCTCGGGGAAGAAGAGGCACTCGGTGTGCGCATCCCGGCTTTCCAGATTCAAAATGACCCAGGGCCTGTTGTCCTTCTTGGTGGTTTTCAGGGAAACCCCGCTGATGTACGCGCCGACGCGGACAGTGGTGTTGTTGGGGAGTTCCGCCAAATCCTCCAGCGCGTGCGACTGGTAGCGCTCGATGAGGTCCTGGTGCTCGCCGATGGGATGCCCGCTGACGTAGAATCCGAGCAGTTCCTTCTCGAAGCCCAGTTTCTCCTTGAGAGGCCATTCGGGGATGTCGGGCACCTGCTGGGCGACCACGCCGGCGTCCTCGGCCCCCATCAAATCGAAGAGCGAGAGCTGGCCGGCCTGCTTGTCGCGGGCGGACTCGGCGGCGCGGGCGATGGCCTCGTCCGCCATCGCGAGCATCTGCGAGCGGCGCAGACCGAAGCAGTCCATGGCGCCGGCCTTGACGAGGTTCTCGACCAGGCGCTTGCTCAAGCCAGGCACGCGCTCGAAGAAATCGCCGTAGTCCTTGAACTTCCCGCCCTCCTCGCGCGCCTTGACAATGCCCGCCACGGCCCCTTCCCCGACCCCCTTGATGGCGGCCAGACCGAAGCGGATGTCAGGGCCATCGACGGACATCAGGGCGTCGCAGACATTGACGTCGGGCGGCAGTACCTTGATGTTCATCGCCCGGATCTCCTTGAGGAAGAACGCCATCTTCTCGGAGTTGCCCAGTTCGGAGATGAGGATGGCCGCGAAGAACTCGGCGGGGTAGTTGGCCTTGAGCCAAGCCGTGCGATAGGAGAGCAGACCATACGCCGCCGAGTGCGACTTGTTGAAGCCGTACCCCGAGAACATGAATATCTTGTCCCAGACCTGCTTGATGATTTCGTCCGAATGTCCCCTTTTGCGCGCGCCAGCCTGGAATTCGACGTAGATTTTGTTCATCTTGTCGATTTTCTTCTTGGCCATGGCACGGCGCAGGATGTCGGCTCCGCCCAGGGTGAAGCCGGCGACCGCCTGGGCGACCTGCATGACCTGCTCCTGATAGAGCATGATGCCGTAGGTCTCCTTCAGGATGGGCTCCATCTCGGGCACATCGTAAACCACGGGAATCTTGCCCATCTTCCGGTCGATGAATTCGTCCAGGAACTGCATGGGACCAGGACGGTACAGGGCGATGAGGGCGATGATGTCCTGCAGACGCTGGACACGGAAGCGGCGGCACAGGTCCTGCATCCCCGTGGATTCCAATTGGAACACGCCGATGGTCTTGCCGGAGTTGAGCAGTTCGTAGGCCTTGCGGTCGTCGTCAGGTATGGCGCTGCTGTCGTAGTGCCTCCCTGTGTTCTTCTCGATGAGGTCCAGCGCGTCCTGGATGATGGTGAGGTTGCGCAGCCCGAGGAAGTCCATCTTGAGCAGGCCGAGCGACTCGTCGGGCACGGCGGAGAATTGGGTGGTGGGCTCGTCATTGGCCCCCTTGGAGATGGGGCAGACGTTGGAGACCCGCGTGTCGCAGATGATGACGCCCGCCGCGTGCATCGACATGTTGCGGTTCAGCCCCTCCAGCACGGAGGCGAATTTCCAGAGTTCCTGGACCCACGGCTCGTTGGCGATGAGGTCACGCAGTTCCTCGCTTCCGTCGTATGCCTTCTGCAAGGTCATCTTCGGGTCGGCGGGGATGAG
>JAFRLP010000589.1 GCA_017431185.1 Victivallales bacterium
CCTTTAGGCCTCGCGGATTGAAGTAGCCTGGGTTTCTGAATGGGTACCAAAGCGGAAATCATCTGGCGCGCGCCGCAGACTTGCCGTATTTCGATGCGGGCGTGGCGCGGGAGAACGCCCAGGAGCGTATCGCCTTGATCTGCTGCTCCATCGTGTCGGAGAGGGGGACGATGCGCCCGATGACCTGCGAGAGGTCCTTTTGAGTGAACATCCGATGGTCGTAGAAGGCCTCCGTGCGTGCGGAGATGACGGCCTGCTCGATTTCGGCCCCGTTCCAGCCCTCGGTCATCACGTTGAGCATCTTGAAGTCAAAGTCCTTGGGGTCGGCTCCGTTGCGCACAAGATGGATGCGGAGGATTTCCTCGCGTTCAGGGGCGGCGGGCAGGTCGCAGAAGAACACCTCGTCGAAACGTCCCTTGCGAAGCACTTCGGCGGGAATGGCCTGGATTTTATTGGCTGTCGCGGCGATGAAGATAAGCGGAGGCTTCTCCTGCATCCAGGTCAGGAATGAGGAGAAGATGTGCGAGGAGATGCGCTGACCTGAATCATCCATGCCCAGGGCGTTCTCGATTTCATCGACCCAGAGCACGGCTGGGGAGACCGCCTCGATGGTCTTCAGGGCATTGTGGAAGGCCGCTTCAGGGGAGCCGTACATCCCTGAGAACACAAGATTCATGTCGAGCCGGAACATCGGAAGATTCCAGAGGGAGGAGATGGTCTTGACCGCCAGGCTTTTTCCGCAGCCTGACACTCCCATCATCAGCAGGCCCTTGGGAATGGGAACGCCAGCCTCCAGCGCCTCTCGGGTGAAGGTATGCTTGCGGCGTATCAGCCACTGCTTCAGGTTGTCCAGCCCTCCCAGTCCTTCGATTGACCAGCGTGGCGGCGAAAACTCCAGAAAGCCTGTCTTTTTGACGATGGCCTTCTTCTCGGCGAAGATCTCGTCAAGCAACTGCTCCTTGGTGGCATTGGGCAGACGAAACGCACGGGCCAGGACGTAGGTGACTTCATTCTCGGTCAGTCCTTTCAGAGCCATGGTGACTTCGCGCACCACATCCGGTGGAATGGCATATTCGGGATGTGTACTCAAGGCGTTGTCAATGAGCGCGGCGATTTCCGCCTCCCCTGGGGTGGGGATGTCCACGAGTTGAATCTCCTTCTGGAGGGTCTCCGGCAAGACCAAATCGGCGCAAAGCAGAATGAGTACCCTTCCGTCCACTGCCTTGCTGGCCGCGTAAGCCTCGCGTAGCGCACGGATAGTGCGCGGGTCATTCAGAAAGGGGGACAGGTCAAGAAAGACGATGATTTCCCGCTGTGGCTTGCGCAATGCGGCAAGAATGGCGGTGGCCGCATCCCTGGTGTCCTCCCCCTCCCCTTGAAGACCGGCGAGGCAAGACCAGGTACGCAGAGGACGCCCTTCCTGTTCGGCTATATGACGGAGGCCACGCAGTACACGCTCCTCTTCAGGCGAATGAATATAGACAAGCGGAGCCCCGCCTTGCAGTACGGCAGTCAGTTGCGGTATCATGATAAATTGTTTTTGCCATCTGTGCGGTTTGCAGAAGACAATAGGCTGATTCCGTCAGGACAAACGGTTGGCCTTCGCAAACCGGACAGATGGCATGGTGCATGAATGAGTTATGCTTTTTCGTCGGCAGCCTGGGGTGCAGCCTCTGCAAGGGTGTATGTGGCACGGCCAGTGCGCTGGAGGACTTTGCTCTTCAGGCCGGTGTTGATGGCCTGGCTGAGGGCTCCGTTGGAGACCTCTGCCGCGAATTTAGTCCCCATGGCATTGCGCAGCTGTTTCTTGTTCAAGGGCTTCTGGGACTCCTTGAGAATTGCCACCATCATTTTGAGGGCTCCGCGCTTTTTGGTTTTCTCGATGGCGGGGGCGGGTGCGGCTGCCGGTGTCACTTTGACCTTTGCCGCCTCGCATTGGCAGGCGCCGTTTGCACGATATTTTTTGATGCCGTCCAGAAAGGCCTGGGCAACGCATTCAAGTAAATCAAGGGTCTCGTTGGTCATGGTTTTGCTCCTGATTGGGCTGGCTTTTGTGGAGAGGCGATGCTGAAACAGTCTGTTTCAAAGGGACATCTTGTCTGACCTTCTCGCATTTACAATAAATTTATACCTTTTTGTGGAAAAATCAAATAGATAATCCCCAAAAAGTTAGAAAAAAGTCGCTTTTTTATTATATTGAGAAGCGGGACAGTAAAAAAAGGCTTCCTGAAGATTCTCCGAGAGGGATACGCGGCGGCTACTCCTGGGGGTAGGAGTCCGGGGCGTTCTTGGCTCTTGCGCTGCAGGCAACGGTGTAATCGAAGGAGAGGGGTGCGCCTTCATGGCCAAAGGTCTCCACTGGATAGATGTCAAATCGGTAAGTCTGTCCAGGGACAATGGAATGGGGCGGCAGTTTGATGATGACCCTGGGGTCGATGTGGCGTTTGAGGCGGTAAAAGTCACTGATGTAGCGGAAGGATTGCGTCTTCCCGTCCGTTCCGTCCGCATTTTTCTCCGTGATGGCGACACGGTACCAGTGGGTGAAATCGTCGTGAACGGCGGCGTCGAAAATCAGGTAGAAATAGCCATAGTCGTAGCGGAAGCAGGCGAAGGCATTTGCTGGAAACCGCGGGGCGGTGCGGGTGGCCGCACGGGAGTCGAAGTCCAGTTCCGGGTGACGCGGGTCGTAGGGCAGCCGAAAACGCCACGGTTTTTCCGGCTTGATTTCGCGGGCCTCCGTGACATTGTAGCGATGCACTTCGATGTGGTCGGAAAAGACGTCCATGCGCAGGCATTGGATGGCGTCGCGAGCAAAGGGGACAATGGGGCCGGTGGTGTTGGCGCATCTCTCCTCGACGCAGGCGTATGCCAGGGAGGAGGTGTTGATGGCGGTGAAGGCGCCTTGCCAGATGGTTCGTTCATCCTCCAGCGGGATATGCGTATGCCCAGAGAGGGAGATGACCTGCGGATACCTGTCCAGGGTTTTTCGGAGCAGCGCGAGACCGTTTTCCCCATAGCTGCCAGAGGTGGTTCTGGATGGGTTGTAATGGGTGATGACGAAGATTGGTTTTCCGCTGTCCCGGGCGACTGCACGGTCAATGGCTTCGGCGAGCACGGCGCACTCCTCCTCCGTTGCGAATTTATGGTCATGGTCGGAGGACATGGCGATGAAATCGTACCCTTTGATGGTTTTGCAGATGGGGTTGACGACGGATTCCTCCAGTCCAGTGCAGAAGTCGGCGTACAGTTCGTCGAAGGGGCGTTTTGGGCAGGTGGCCCAATAGTCGTGGTTGCCGGCGCATGGGACGTGAACGGGCAGATGCTCGCCGAAACATTCCCGGAGGATTTGCATATACAGAGGATAGACCTGGGGCCATCCCTGGTCGGAGAGGTCGCCGGTCATCACCAGGGCGTCAAGGTTCATCGGCGCCAGCAGTTGGCAGGCCAGCTCATGGTTGTGCATTCCCCATGCGTGACGGTCTGCGTAGGCCTGTTGGTCGCCGAGGATGCCGATGCGAAGGATGGGTTGCGGGGCTGTGGTGGACATGCTGTTGACTTGAGAGGCGATTGCCTCTTGAGACATTCCTATTTCTGTGTGTAGGCCCATTCCACGAGGGCGGTGGCGAGGGCGTCGCGCTCCTTTGCCGTGGGGCTGGAGAGGATGACCACGCCCATTCTGCGGTTGTTGCGCTCACAGGTGATGACCACGCAGTAGCCCGCCTTGTCCGTATATCCGGTTTTCATGCCGTTGACACCTGGGCAGCGGCCCAGCAGGGTGTTCGAACTGGAAAGCATGGTCGCACCGCCTTTGTTGCGTTTGATGAATGCCTCGTCGTTTTCGCGCAGATACTCCTTCTTGACCCCTGTCCATTTCATGATTTCGGGAATGTTCAGGAGATGCAGGGAGAGATAGGCCAGTTCCAACGCGCAGGCAAGGTTCTGGTCTTTGCCTTTGTTTTCAGGGAGGCCATTGGTGTTGAGAAAAACCATGGAGTTGCAGCCCATTGCCTTGGCCTGCTCATTCATCTGCGCCACAAAGGCGGGGGCGCTTCCGCCTGCGCAGAACTCGCCGAGGAGGTAGGCGGCGTCATTGGCGCTGTGAACGAGAACGCATTTCAGGAGTTCGTCAAAGGTGAAGGTCTCCTTGGGGTCCAGCCAGACGCGCCGCCCGCCGATATGCGAGGCATTGACGGAGACCTTGACGGGAGTTTGCAGGGTGATGGCTCCATTGGACTCGCGCATGGTCTTGACGGCGAGGTATGCGGTCATCATCTTGGTGACGGAGGCGATGGGATAGGGGGTGGTGGGGGAGAGTTCCCAGAAGAGCCGCCTGGTGTCCAGATCAATCACGCATCCTGAACGGCAGTTCACCTTGCTGGCGATTTTCTGGGGCAGGGGACGCAAATCCCTGGTGAAGAATTCCGGGCTGTAGAGAGGCAACCTGGGCATCTCCGCGGGCTGTGCCTCCGGCGTGGCCACGCCGGGGGAGGTCGGAACGGACGGCTCGGCTGGACCAGGGGCGGCAGGGGAGGGCGCTGGTGCGTTGGTCACCTCGGTCTTTGCCGTTGGCGCATCAGGCTCAGGCTCCTGGTTCTTGCGCTGGTGAGGAAGCACCAGAAAACAGAACAGCAGAAGGTGAATGATCACCACAATGGAGGCGATGATGATGATGGGCTTGAGTTTCATGGGCACGAAACAGGGGAAAGGGGGATTGGACGCAATGCGAGCGGTTTGCGGACGCATTACGGCTCTTGGGATGGTCTCTTGCCGTTGGAGGGAGAACGACGCCTGGTTCTTTTGGGGCGGGCTTCATCCCGTGGCAGCATCACGGCATTGGGGGCATTGACGCCCGGAGGATTGCGCGGGAAGGCGGCGCCATCGTCCTCCACTGGCTCCGATGGAAAAGGAAGTTTACAGAGCAATTCCGCGTGTTTGCCCGTCACCATGCTGAACAGACGAAGATACTCGAAGGCATGGGCATAGAACGAGCGATTGGGCACACGGGCGGAAAGGCGGTGGGGAGGAAGCAGACTCTGGAAGGTGATGCAGGTCGTCACGATTCTAGAGGAGCAGGCATGGGGAATGTCATACCCCTGGAAAAAGTCATGGATCGCCGAGTAGCATTTCTCCGTCAACTGGGTGGAGACGGACTGCGGGGGAAGGTCATCCTTGACTAGGATGGAGTAAATGAGCGGGAAAAGCGGGGTGCCCAGCGCAAGTGACTTGGAGGTGAAGTACTCAGGGTCCTCTGTCATGCAACGGTCGCGCATCGCCAGCATTTGGCGCATCAGGACGCCAGCAGGGGTATTCCAGACGTTTTCCATGCCGGGGAGCAGATGCTTCAACAGTCCGCCGTCGTGCAGAGCGGTGAAAATGCCCTCTGAATTGATGGTGAAGAGGATTTTCATCAATTCGTCGAAAAGCCTGGACTTGGAGGCCTTGACAATGGCAGGGAGAGTGTTCTGAAGGGCCTGACGGGTCTGTTCCTCAAGTCGCAGGTGGTGAAGGCCGCAGAGTTTGAGTGCGCGCAGCATTCTCACGGGGTCCTCCTCGAAGCGGCGCTGCGGGTTGCCGACGCAGCGTACCACGCGGTTGCGCAAATCCTCCAGCCCGCCCGTCATGTCAATGATTTCCCCTTGTCTTGCCACATCGCAGTAGAGCGCGTTGACGGTGAAGTCGCGTCGTTTGGCGTCATCCTGGAGAGTGCCATATTGGTTGTCGTTCCAGATCATGATGCCATCATCGGATGGTTTCAGGCCGTGGCGTTCCTCCAGGGTGGGTTCGCGGCGGAAAGTGCTGACCTCATAGATGTCTCCGTTGCTGAAGACGTGGGCGAGGCGAAAGCGTCGGCCAATGATTCTGCAACGGTGGCGAGAGAAAATCTTGCGCACCTGCTCTGGGGTGGCGGAGGTGGTGATGTCGTAGTCCTTGGGCGTGTCGCCGAGCAGGAGGTCTCTCACGGCTCCACCTACAATATACGCCTCGAAACCGCTGTCCACCAGCCGGCGCACGATATCCACTGCCGCCTTGCGGAAATATTTTTTGGGGGGTATGCAGATAGGTTTCTTCATAAGGATGTTCTGTCAAAACGGTAGTTCCAGTTGTCGGGGCGCCGCTTCTGACGGCGGGCGCAGCGGTGCAAAGGTCATGCGGTGCTCGGGGCATGGCCCCAAGGCCGCCAATGCCTCCAGATGCGCCTTGGTTCCATAACCCTTGTGCTCTGCGAAGCCGTAGCCTGTGTACTGTCTGTCCAATTCCTGCATATAGGAGTCCCTGGTGGTTTTGGCGATGATGCTGGCCGCCGCGATGCTGGCGGAGCGGGCGTCCCCCTTGACCAGAAATTGTGCATTGACGGGGAAGGACGGCACCCGAAGACCATCCACCAAAGCCAGGTCAGGCGCGAGGGCGCGAGCCACTTCACGCATTCCCTCGTGGGTTGCCCTCAGGATGTTCAGCCGATCTATGTCGGCTGCGGAGCGGATGGCGATGGCAATGCGCACGTCGGGGTTTTCTCGAAGCGCGGTCGCCAGATCCTGGCGCTGCCTTTCGGTGAGTTTTTTGGAGTCGTCGACTTCCGGCTGAAAACGGTTGTCAGAGGGAAGAATGACCCCTGCCACCACGACGGGTCCGGCGAGGGGGCCGCGTCCAGCCTCGTCAATGCCCGCAATGACGAGCATGGCGCCGCCGTCACGGCGCCTGACCTGCTGGTCAAAGGCGTATAGTTCCAACGCCCTGGCCTGCCGATGCTGAATCTCCTGGGGACGCATTTGCATGTTCATTCCAACGCCGGGCTAGTGTCCCGTCCGATTAATTCGATGGAATATTCCGCGCTCTTTCCGGCTCTTTTCGCATGAAGGCTTCTTTGCATAGGAAACTATGCGCAGTCGCCTTCGTGCGAAAACAACTCGAAAACATCTGCTGACTATCCTCACGAATTAATCGGACGGGACACTAGTAGCCTGTAACTTTTAAATGTTACTGGCTACTAGTGTCTAATTGCGCAATTAGACACTAGAATAAAAAAGGGAAGGCCCCCTCTGGCAGGCTGCCAGCGACACCTTCCCGATGCATGGCTGGGAAATTGCAACTGGACGGCGGCGTGCCGGCCAGAGCGGCGATTTTCCCCGCTATCCCTTAGCGGTCACGCTTCTCTTTGATCTTGGCGTCTTTGCCGACTTGCGTGCGCAGATAGTAGAGTTTCGCCCGGCGGACCAAACCGCGGCGGGTGACTTTCATGCTCGCCACTTTCGGGGAGTGGATGGGGAAGATGCGCTCGACGCCCTGACCGTGGCTGACACGGCGGAGGGTGATGGTCTCGGCGATGCCCTGACCGCCTTTGGCGATGCAGACGCCCTCAAACATCTGTGCGCGTTCCTTGTCGCCTTCGATGATCTTCACACCGACCTGCACGGTGTCGCCGATATTGATTTGGGGGAGGGAATCCTTGAGGGACTCTCTGCGAATCTGTTCAAGGACAGGTAGATTCTGTTTGTTTTCGTTGTTGCTCATGTTGTTCACCTGTGTTCCAAGTATCGCTCTAAAAGATCGGGGCGTCTGGCGGCAGTGCGAATCAGGCGCTGTTGCCATCGCCATTGTCTGATTGCTTCGTGGTCCCCTGACAGCAGTTCCTCCGGCACTGGGAGAGTGTTGCAGGTGGCGGGGCGGGTGAAATGCGGGTACTCCAGGATGTCTGTGCCACCGAATGACTCCTCCGCCGAGGATTCATCTTTGCCGAGCACGCCAGGGAGGAGCCGGATCACCGCGTCCGCCACGGCGGCGGCGGCGATGGCCCCGTTGGTCAGCACAAAGTCTCCCAGGGAGAGTTCTTCGTCAAACAAGGCCTGCCTGGCACGGTCGTCAATCCCCTCGTAATGTCCTGCGAAGAGGATGAGATGCCAGTGCGAGGCCAATTGCCTGGCTTTCCGTTGGGTGAAGGGCTGTCCTTGCGGGCAGAGAAACACCGCGTGGCTTTCCTGGGTGCGCAGGTCTGTCATGCAACGCCAGACGATTTCCGGCTTGAGTAGCATTCCAACGCCATCCCCGAAGGGACTGTCGTCAACGGTGCCCCGCTGATCCTCTGCGTAGTCCCTTAAATTGAGATGGCGGATGGTGACC